>NZ_JBLFEQ010000010.1:0-105361 GCF_047345125.1 Maribacter spongiae
TTTCCGCCGTCATTTCATTTGTACTAACACGAGCTTCATTTTTAGCAAGCAGTTCTAAAATCCGTTGTAATATTTTATTTGTTTCTTTTGATTCGCTCATTTTCACAAATTGTAGCTAACGGTCTCGTATAACCGTCAGTTACGGGTTTTAAGTTATGGTTTTTCGGTTTGGCCTGACTTTAGCAATTCCGCGTGGATTCGGACGTAGTCGTCCCGATAGCTATCGAGGACGCCGTAATTGTGGTTATACATTGTTGTACACAGGGATTTTTTTCATAAATATTAAAATCAGTCCGATAATTATAAAAGGAATACTCAATATTTGCCCCATATTTATCGTCATTCCGTTTTCAAATCCGACTTGGTTTTCTTTAAAAAACTCAATTATAAATCTCGCTAAAAAGATTAATACTAAGCATATTCCAAAAATTAGCCCATTATGCTTTTTGTTAGAAGTTTTTTTGTAAGTGTACATTAAAATTCCAAATATCAAAAGATAAGAAAATGCTTCGTAAAGTTGGGTTGGATGTCTTGGGATTAAGTCATCTCTTTGAAAAATAATTCCCCAATTTCCATTTGTCGGTTTTCCATAAATTTCAGAGTTCATAAAGTTTCCAAATCTTATAAAAGCTCCAACTATTGGTGCAACTATCGCAATTCTGTCCATTAGCCACCAAAAATTTGTTTTGTATTTTTTGCAATAAATTCCAAGTGCAATTAAAACTCCGATTGTTCCTCCGTGACTTGCTAGTCCTTGAAATCCGATAAATTTATAAGAGGTACCAATTTTTTTAATTGGTAGTAGAATTTCAATTGGATTTTGAAAATAATAAGCAGGTTCATAAAAGAAACAATGTCCTAATCTTGCTCCTAAAAGTATTCCAATAATGACATAAATAAATAGTTTGTCTAACCTCTCAACTGGAATGTTTTCTGTGGTATAAATTCTTTTTTCAACCTGAAAAGCTATTAGAATTCCAGTCATAAATAGTAATCCATAATATTTTAGAGGAAAAGAGTCTGTAATCCAATAAATTACTGGGTCGAGATTCCAATTTATAATTCCATCATTCATTCGCTATTGTAGTTTTTTCGCATGTCTCGTCCTGAAATATGGCTACAGGTTAAAAAATGATTTACGCTGTTTTTAAATATACCACATTTGGTGTTTTATAGTTATAGTCTAAAGATAAATGTAATCTTATTTCATTATATAAATTAATTGCATTTTTTGTAGCTCTTTTTGCGTGTGCCTTGTCAATAAAGGTTTAATCTATCTTATTTCTTTCAAGGATCTGTGTGTATTGATTGCTACAATACTGTATGCCCCTGTCCGAACGATGAATAAGCTTTTTGACATCTTTGGATTGATATAGTGCTTTGTTAAGCACTCTAACACATCCTTTAAGTTCTAAGCTATCACTACGACCTTTCTAGAATACATGTCCGTAACAAGGGCGAGATAACAAAACCCTTTTACAGTTCTAATATAGGCAGTATCAGATACCCAAACTTGATTGGGCATGGTTACCTCTACATCTTTAATGATGTTTTTATACTTATGGGACCTGTGTAACGAATTGGTTGTTCTGGAGCTGTATTTCTTTCTAAGGGTAGGCATATTGTGTTTTCTAAGGACATTGAACAATGTATCTCTACCGACTTTAAGGCTGGCTTTGTTAAACTCGTCATGCAATGATTTTTTGAGTTTGCGCACGCCTTCCCTAGGAAGGGATCTGCGTCTTTTTCCAACTATGTTTAGAATCTGTTGTTCTAACTCCAAGCGTTTGTCCGCTCCATCCCTATACTTGTAGAATGCATCACGTTCGAGTCCAAAACAATGGGTTATAGTTGTTAAAGAAGCAAATCCCTTGGCTTTGTCCTTGGCTTTTATTAAGGCTGGATATTTAGCTTTTTTTTTAGTTCGGTAACAGATTTATAACCTAACCGTTCAGCGGCTACTTCCAGAGTAGGAGTCCAATACTAGTGCATCTAAATCCTTTTTTAAAAGGGGTTTTTTAAGTTGTTCGATTTCCTTTTGAAGTTCTTTGATACGTGTTGTTTCGTCTTTGGTTTCCACTTTAATTCTGGTGTTCATTAGGTCTTTGCGGTTATACTTCCTGATCCATTCGTTAATGGTGGTAGGAGCAACACCATAAAGTTTACCGAGTTGATACTTGTTAAGTCTGCCTGTGGTAAGTTCGTCCAGAATTTTCAGTTTAAAAGGTTCTGAATACCGTCTGATCATTTTGTCGTTTTTGTACATAATGTTTAAAATTATGTAGCCTTTATTCAGGACGGGGCACTATTGAAGATAACGGTTATGTATATGGAAAGTAGCAGTGTAAAAATGCACTTACTTTCGGTTAAATAGAGACCTTTTTTATATTTATATACTTTGGTTTTAGCGATTAAACCGCTATTATTTTTATACAATGTTAGCTGCTGGTTTTTATTCAACTATTTTTTGTTCTTCTCCGCAATATGGACAAAATGCAAAACCTTCACCTAATCTGCTGCTACAATGCGAGCATAAAGTTATTTCCTCAATTACTGATTTAAAAGGAATACTTGTTTTGAAAGTAAAATTGTCTGGAATTTCCTTTATAAAACTCGATTCATTTCCCTTTTCCGTAATTAGGAATAATTCATCTTTTGCTCTTGTAATTGCAACATAAAATAGTCGTCTTTCCTCTTCAAGTAATAAATCGTGATTTGATTTTTTAATTACTTGATATATTCTGTCTTCCATCCAAATGTCTGGAAATCCACCATTTCCCTCTGTTAGTCCGATTATGAATACTGCTTTTGCTTCAAGTCCTTTTGAAGCGTGAATTGTTTTACCTGAAACCCATACTCGCTCTTGTTTGAATCTTTCAAAATATGGACTATACATTTTACTTCTTCGATAAAGAAATAAAATATCTTCTTTTGTATAGCCTTTGTCTTTTAGTTGATTAACTTGGTCAAGCACGTACTCAAGGTTTTCAGCTTGATTTTTACCTGCATAAACGTGAATTTTACTACTTGACTTTTTATTTGAACGAACATCTTTATCTACCTTGAATTTGTTGTGCTTGATTACTTCATTACTTGCACCAACAATATGTTCGGTACTCCTGTAGTTCATACTCAATTTTATGGTTTCGGATTCTTTAAAATGCTCTTTGAAGTTGACTATGTAATCTACATTTGAACCTCTGAAACCATAAATACTTTGCCAATCGTCTCCCACGCAGAAAAGTTGATTGTTATTTGTAAGCAGAAGTTTTATTAACTCAACTTGCAAGTTATTCACATCTTGGAATTCATCTACAAGAATGTACTCATATTTTCCTCTAAACTTGTCCGCTATTTCTCCGTGATTTTTGAATAACGAAATAGTTCGTGTAATCATATCATTAAAGTCTAAATATGATTTATTGGTGCAATACGATTGATATTGCTTGATAATTGGAATTGCAAGTTTATAAAAGTCTCTTACTCTTTCATGTTGGTCTTTTTGTGATTGTTCTAAAACCTTTTTGAGTGGTAAGTTTTCCACTTTGACCATATCAATCACTCGCATTGTTTGACGCAGAAAGTCCTTAACTTCTTTATGATAAGATTTGAATTCTTCTTCAAATGATAAAGCAATTGAAAAATGATAGTTTGAAGGAAGTCTATTTTTTACAATGCGCTCTAATGCTAAATTAAATATAGCAGTATCCTTTGTTTGATGCTCAAAAGTTTTAACAAGTAATTTATTTGCTTTATTAAATTGTTGCTCTTTCCCCTTTGTTGGGTAGCTTTTTTGACTTACGTGTTCTAAATATAAATTAGCCTCTGGAATGTAGAAATCTGGGCGAAAATCAAAATTCCTAAAGTTTACATTAGGTTCATATTCAAATTTAATGCTATGTCGATAAAGCCAATCAGCTATATACTGTTCAGATTTAGACCGAACTTTTGTTCCGTTTAATGTTGTAAAGAATTTCCCGTCTTTTGGTAAAGAAATACGTTTATTCTTCTCGATGTGGATTTTGTCAATCATATAATCCAATATGTATCTTTTCAAATCGAGCAGATATTCATTGGCTTCGCAATTTTCGATTAAGATTTTATGATTAACCTCAAAAGCAGTTTCAGTTGCCGAGTATTTTGCAAATTCATCATCTTTTGCTTTAGTGTCTCCAATTATTTTGAACTTGTTGTCAAACTCATTTACACCAAAATTTCTGATTATGCTATAACACAAACTGTGAAACGTCCGTAATGTTAAGTTGTCAATCCATTTATGTTTTTTAGTGAAAAAATAGCGTTCTGTGTCTTTCTCTTTGGTTGTTCGGTTTTTATCAGCAAGAATTTCAGCATATTCTTCCGTGTCGTCCGCTGAAATGATTAATCTATCAAGCATTTCATTAGCGGCATTTTTAGTAAATGTGATTGCTAAAATATTACTTGGATTTACACCTTTTTCTTCAATGAGATAAATTAATTTTTGAAGTAGTGTTTTAGTTTTTCCAGAACCTGCTCCTGCAAGAACAAGAAGTCTTTTACATTCGGAAACTACTGCTTGTCTTTGTTTATCATTCAGTCCGTTTAAATCAGTTTTGGTTGTCTGCATGGTATATTTTAGTCCTTGGTCTGCTGGAATTTCGTTCTAATTGAGCTATTGCTTACAAGTATTGAATTTATTTAAATAGTTTGTTTCGGTCAATGATTTCTCTTTTTCCGTCTTCGGTCATATACATTGTTTTGCAAGACGGACAATAAAGATAATATTCAAAATAGTATGTTTGATTTGATTTAGTCTTTTTCTTTTTAGGTATTTTCTTTATTACTTGCTCTCCACATTTTCGACATTCATCTCCAACGTTTTCTATTTTAACTTTGCTTTGTTTGCTAAACGTTTTGTTCGTAGGCAAACTTTGGTCATTGTCGATTCCTTTAGGTTTATACCCAACATCCTCAATGAGTTCATTTGAGTTTATTCCTTTATTTGCAAGAGCGTCACAGCATTCATTTTCCAAATGTCCTGAATGTCCTTTAACCCAATTAAATTCAACATTATGTTCAGCTATTGCATTTAATAGTCTGTTCCATAAATCACTATTAATTGCTGGGTTATTCTTTTTTCTTTTCCAGCCGTTTTTTTTCCATTTTTCTGCCCAACCTTTTGTTATTCCATCAATCACATATTTTGAATCTGTAAATACTTGAACATTAGATTTTGTTTTTAATCGCTCAAGTCCAAAAATTACTCCCATCAATTCCATTCGGTTATTGGTAGTCAATTCATAACCTTGAAAAAATTCCTTTCCTTTTCCTTTATATGACAAAATCACTCCGAAACCACCTTTACCGGGATTTGGTTCAGCTCCTCCGTCAGAAAAGAGTTTAATATCCGGGATTTCAGTCCATTCTTTCATTGGTTGTTTAACTTGCAGCTAACGGACTCGTATAACCGTCAGTTGTGTGTTTTAAGCTACTGTTTTTCAGTTTAGAACTGACTTTAGCAATTCCGTGTGGATTCGGACGTAGTCGTCCCGATAGCTATCGAGGACGCCGTAATTGCGGTTATACATTGTTGGCAACTGGCCTTTTTACTTTTTAATTTCAAATGGTAGATTATCTGAATTATCCGTTAGATAATTGCTTATAAATAGCCTTAAACTTTTGTCTTTTTCCATCATTTTATAAAGATTGTTTTTAGCTGATTCCAATAGAATAGAATTGCTTAAACTATCAGGGTTTTTTATTATATCTGAAAAATAAATTCTCGCATTAGATATAAATTTAGGTCGCTCATTTTTTTTCTTTTCAAAGGCGCTAATTATTGCTTCGTATGTCAACGCCTCTAACAAAGAAATATCTTTGATAGCATTTAAATCTTGAAATTCGTTTCCTCCTCCGCAAATTTTTAATCGAAATTCATTTCTTGAATTTACTACCACCACAAAAAACCTAGAAGCTACTTTAATGATTTCATCCACTGAATAACTTTCATGCTCTTGATTTTCAAGAGCTAATTTTGAAAAGTTTGAAAGGAATTGTTTTTCATTAATTTGTTTTAGGAATATTTTTTTAATAGCTATAGTGTCTGGATATAACTGTTTAAGACTATCGGTATTTAGTTCCAATTTATTGAGTAAGAAATAACCAAATCTTGGTTTGTGACCATTGATAAATGTTCCAATACTATCATTGGAGTTTTTAATTTGTGATTGTATACGACTCAAAATTTTATTATCATTTTTATCCTTAAAATAAACTAGCTCGATATAATTATCGGGATTTATTTGATTCTTTGTATTGCAACTAATTAAGGAAAAAATAAATAGTACTAAAGTGATTTTTTTGGTCATTGAATTAAACGATTTATAGCTTTTAAGTAGAGCTGTATTACTGTTAAATGATTTGAGAAAAGATTACTGATTAGTTTTGTTCAAGTATTTCAATTAATTTATGGTTTAACTTTTCTCCTCTTAAATCTCTGGCAATTATCGTTCCGTTTTTGGAAATTAGAAAATTATCAGGAATTCCTTTAATCCCATAAATTAATGAAGCTTCATTTGATTGTCCTTTTAAGTCACTAACGTGAAGCCAATTTAAACCATCTTTTTCAATGGCACTAATCCAACTTTTCTTATCCTCGTCTAAAGAAACTGCAAAAATTTCAAATCCTTTAGGGTTGAATTTTTCATAGGTTTTTACAAGATTCGGATTTTCTTTTCGACAAGGACCACACCACGATGACCAAAACTCAAGAAGAACAGTTTTTCCTTTAATTTCAGATAATTTTCGGGAATTCCCATTTTGGTCTGCCATTTCGAAGTCCGCAAATTGTTCTCCTATTTTTGGTTCTTTATTTAATTCGATGTATCTAGCAATTTTTTGCCCGTATTTAGAGTTTTTATTTTGTTCTGAAAATTGTTGAAAAAGTTCATTCGTTTTCTTTTTCCCAAAAGTTGTGGAATATACTGCTAGCATTGATGCACTTACAATGCTATTAGGATTGTTCTTAACAAACTCCATTTCCATTTTTAGTCGCTTTTCTCTTGGCAAAGTGTCAGCAACTCTATATAAATCTTGACTTAAATTCTCTGATTCAGAACCTGTTACATTTGCAGTTAAAAAATCTCCATTCGATGCATCAAATGTCATGGAACTTTCCTCCAACCATAGAAATCTATATGCGAAATTGTCTTTCGTTCGTAGAACTGCTTGGATAGGTGAGTAAGACAATTTAGTTTTAAAATGGAATGTGTTATTTTCAATTATGGTAGAATCTCTGAACTCATCATTTACTAAATAAATAACCATTCCGTTTTCAACGTCCTTTGTTTTTCCATTTAGTGAAAATTCCGTTTTTGGATGTTCTTTACAGGAAAATATCAATAATGTTAAAATTCCAAAAGTTAATTTCTTCATCAATTATTTGTCTTGCTTGTTGCCAACGGTTGAGCTATGAACAGTACGGGAGCAAACTAGCGTTTGTTTTTCGCCACGCACATAGCGAAATCTTTTTGTTTTTTTGTGTTAAAGCGAAATCCAAAAGATTTTGCGATCTTCATAAAAACACACAAACCATTCGGCAAAGACCTGAGAACGTATTGTTTATAGCGGTCTCGTATAACCGTCAGTTACGGGTTTTAAGC
This sequence comes from Maribacter spongiae, assembly GCF_047345125.1. Taxonomy (NCBI): domain Bacteria; kingdom Pseudomonadati; phylum Bacteroidota; class Flavobacteriia; order Flavobacteriales; family Flavobacteriaceae; genus Maribacter; species Maribacter spongiae. Next base: position 7,641 of record NZ_JBLFEQ010000010.1, read on the forward strand.
TACTGTTTTTCAGTTTAGAACTGACTTTAGCAATTCCGTGTGGATTCGGACGTAGTAGTCCCGATAGCTATCGAGGACGCCGTAATTGTGGTTATACATTGTTAGCAACTGGCTTTTGTTTATTCTGTTAACTGTTTTGAAAAATATATTCGTCTATGTCCTTTTGGAAAACCTTTCATTTCTCCAATTGGTTTATATCCGTTCTTCAAATAAAATTTCTCTGCTTGGAAATCAAATGTATCAAGCATTGAAATTTCCGCTCCTTTTTCAATAGCTATTTTTTCAGCGTGTTTTAAAATTTTAGTTCCAATTCCTTTTTTTCGGTATTCTTCTTTTACCCAAAGAATTTTAATTTCGAGACCATTCCAATATCCAAGTCCAGCTAATATTCCACCAATTTCGGTTCCGTTTTCGTCTTTAGCGACAAATTCTAAGCGAGTCCAAATATCAGCAATTGCAGGAACTTTGCTCAAATTATATTCGTTAATTCCGTCAACGATTTTCTTTATATTTTCCTTTTCACAATGTTCAATTGTAAATTCAGTTTTGATTTCCATCTGAGTGATTCAGCTTGTTACTAACGGTCTGGGCTATGATTTCGTTGCGGAATCATCCGCAGGATTATTCCGCTTAGAAATCGGCAGTTGATTTATACTCTCATTTTGGTTTGGCACAAAGTCACAATGAATTATAGCCATTGTTAGCTACTTTTAATTTCTATAATTGCGGCAATAACATCATCAGAAAATCTACGCCAATATTTATCACCAATTGTCTTAAAGCCCTTAATTCCTTTTAATGTTCTGCTTAATCCAGTTGCTGTATTGGCTACATAAGCGTATTCAGAAATGTCTTTGAGTGACCTTGATGAATAATGAACTTTCGCATCTTCAATATGTCTTTCCTCATAGAAAACTGAAACTTCAGGTTGAATATAGAACTGAATTTCAGATTTAGACAACATCTCTTTATCACCAGTAAATTTTCGATTTTTAGTCTTGTATACTCCTTCACTTACTGTTTCTCCCATAGTATCCCAATTCCAATTTGTATGTTCGATTGGATTTATTTTGGTTATTCGTCCATTACATGGTGCTTTAATGTTGGCTTTTAGTTGACGATTATTATATGAGATGGAACGTACATTAAATTTGCCAATAATGGTTCCTTCTTTAACTTGTTCACCAACTTTCACAGTCCAAGTCAAGAAAGACTCACCATCTGGGATGTTTGCCATCTTAATCAATTCTGTGTGTAGTTCACTTGGTATGGCAGGAATTCCTACTTCCACTTTCTGAAAAGTATGTTCGTAAATGTCGTTTGATATTAGTTCCATATTGTTTTTTTAATTGTAGCTAACGGTCTCGGCTATGATTTCGTTGTGGAATCATCCGCAGGATTATTCCGCCGAAATCCAGCCGTTTGATTTATACTTTTACTTTGGTGTGGCACAAAACCACAATGAATTATAGCCATTGTTAGCGCCAGTATTTTCTATTCTTATTTAAGAATCCAAGAACCTCATTAGATATAGCACTTGTCAAATTATTTGTCACGCAATTAATAGTTCCAGATTCACAAGCGAATGTAAATCCTGGATTTTGGTCGTCAGCGTTCAATTTTTCATCAAGGACTATTTCGTCAAATTTTAGGTTGTATAATTGATATCTTATTTCTCCACTCATTCCATTCTCATTCTTTGAAAATTCAACTTTTGGAATATTCACAACCCAATTCATATTATGTTTTTCCGCAATCTTTTTCAATTCCGATTTTGTTGAATTATTCGCCTCATGAGCTGGATAAACCATATGGTTTTCGTGGTATTCAAAAAGTTTGTAACTGAAGTAGAAATTTAGTCCGAATGTAATTTGAGAGCCTAAGTCCATTTTTTCCATAAATAGGATTTCCTTTTCGGATTTCAATTCAAAATTTTCTCCGTTACTTTCCCTTACTCTCTGCTTGTGTTCTTCTGTCAGTTTCTGTTCGCGCTCATACATTTTTGCGATTGAGTCAAGTCCTTTGTCTGTAACCGTTTCTTGAGGACTTAATACAACTATAGATGGCACTCTATTTTCTTGGGAAAAACAGGTCAAAGAGTAAATCAGCGATATTGTCAGTAGTAGTTTTTTCATATTAGCGCCAACGGTCTCATATAACCGAGTTACGGGTTAAATTAGCATTTATTTTCGGTTAAGCACCAACGTTAGCAATTCCGAGTGCCTGCCTACGGTATGCAGGGGTTTGGGCATAGTCGTATCGATAGTTATCGAGGATGTCGTAATTATATTTAGCACCTATGTGAAAATTGTCAGAATTCAATTGGTTTAGGTATCGACAAGAAAACAAAGCCAAAAATATTGTTCCAATTATTATCAGTTTTTTCATTTTTTCAAAGTACTCACAACAATTGTATATAGTAGTTACCGGTAACTACATTTCTTTTTTAGAAATACTAATAACCTAAACGGATTCTACATCTACTACTCTCCTACCACCCTAAATATCCAGGTCTTACCAAAGTATGTTCTGTTAAACTTGGAATCCCTTGCCTTCCTAGCGGCACTGATGGAGTCATACCTCCTTAAATACACATAATTGTAGCGATTGCGTTCCCTATAAAACGATTTTGGGTTTAAGCCTTTCTTCTTCAGGTCGGCCATAAAAGCCTCAAAATATCTTTTGGTTCCAAATACATTAGCGATTAGATAATACCCCGGTTCCAATGTTCCTTCTTTGATCACCTCCTCATATTTTTCACCGGCCTGTACCTTTACTACTTCCTTTTTCCGGGCCAAGCGTTCCTGTTCCGTTTTTTCCTTGGCTGCTTCTTTCTTCAATGCTACAGTGGCTATGGAATCCCGTATGCGTCTTTGTTCCAACATCTTGGCGGTCAGTGCTTTTTCCCTTTGCGCCTTATTAATGGAATCCGTTCTGCGTTTTATGTCCCGTTTGGATATTTTTAAGGCAATATCCTTAGCTTTATCGGCTTGTTCAATAGAATCCTTTAAGCGTTTGGTATGTTCTTTGGCAAGACGCTCCTTTTGCCTAGCTTCTCTTTTAGCGGTTAATTTCTCCGATTTTTCCTGTGCTTTCTTAAGTTTTTCCTCTTTTTTTATTTCCTCGGCAATCAATTCTTCCTCCCTGTCGTAAGGATTCTTATCCAGATTTCCGAACTTATAGGAAGTCACCAACTCAAAGGACGGGTCTTGGCCATCAAGGTCGGGACCTGTACCAAATTCAACCAGGGCGCCTAAGGAAAATCGCTTAAAAAACCTTCCGCCCACACCTCCGGAAATACCATAAAAACTATTATATCCCGCCTGGGCCCAAAACCTACTCGTGGACAATAGACCCGTAAACCCTATTTGGGTATCCAATCCCGGAATAGATTTAAAATAAAGTGCCGGGCGAAATACAGAATGATCATCGGGGCCCATGATCAACGGTATATCATAACTGGCCAATCCAAAAATTATCCTATCGGAAGCACTGGAATTACGCTCGTTGGTATTAAAATTATAATCGAACAGGTTTTCCGATGTAAAACCTATGCTAAATTGATCTATTTTAAGATTGATACCCGGGGCCAAATGTACGATAAAATCATTGGGAGGGGTAGTCTGTATGGGATTGGGTCTAAAAAAACGATCATCTGCCAGTTTTTGCTGGTATCCAAAGAGGTTCAATCCAACCCCTAAGGTAATTTTTGGACTAAATTCAATAGCATAGGCATAATTAAGGGTCCCCCCCGTATTCAAAAAAATCCCCGTATTGTGCTGAAAAAAACCCAGACCTGCAACAGACGATCGGTTGATCCGTGCCGTATAGTTCAAAAAAAGAGAAGTGGGATCTGCATCGTAGACCTGCCATTGCCACCTTGACCAAAACGCAATGGAGGATGGCTTGTTGCGATCTAGGGCATATGCGGGATTTAATATACTGGAATTATATTCCGTGAGGTTATGTTGCCTAAAATCGCTTGGTAATGCAACATCTTGCGCCCTAAGGCCAAAAACCGTAAAAACAACAAGAAATGCCCCACAAAAATTTTTCATATGCAAAAAAACGAAAAATAGGTAATTTATCGTTCTATTTTCAGTTAATTTTAGTTTTACAACAAATCATATACATTGTAACAATGAAATATTTAAAATATATTGCCCTAAGCATGCTGTTTATTACGTTGTCCTGCAAGGATGAAAAGCCCATAGCACATCAAGAGCAACAAACTAACATCTCCACTTTCTATCTGATCAGACATGCCGAAAAAGACAGAAACGATACAGAAAATACAGATCCGGAACTCAACCAAAAAGGCCTGGGAAGAGCCATGCACTGGGCAGAAATATTAAACGATGTGGATCTGGACGTTATTTATTCCACGGATTATAACAGGACCTCCATGACCGCGGCACCAACATCTGTAAAGAAAAATATAGATGTACGGTATTATGACCCGAGAACTATGAATGTTGAGCAATTTAAGGCGGATAACCTAAATAAGAAAGTACTCATTGTAGGCCACGGCAATACCATTCCGGCACTTGTAAACCAATTTTTGGGGGAAGAAAAATACGGACAGATAGATGACCATGAAAATGGCACACTATTCATAGTTCAAATCGTAAACGGCACTGCTACGGACAGCAAACTTACCTTTAATTGTAATTGCCCGGATTAACGTTGATATGTTCCAATTTGATTTCCGAAAGCAACTCCAACTTATCCAATTGGTACAGACTATCTATTTGATAAATGGGGACTTCTAAATAATCGGATTTAAAATTTTTGTAATCCACAAACCTGATACCACCTACCGTTCTTTCATTGTAGGCCTCCCTAAAACGTTGACCGCCACCGTTTACATGAAATTTATAGGCCAAAAAATCCGGTGAAAAGGTTTTTGTATTGAACCAATAAATATAAGTATCGTCATAATCGTCCCCGCCACCATCTTGATCAAAAGTAATTTCTATTTTGTAATAGGTATTGGGGCCAATTTTGGTCTTCCCCAATAATCTTTTGTTCACGGCCCGATCGTTGAGTCCATAAGGCAAATAGGCAAAGTAATGGACAGAGTTTACAGCGTTGGCATAAGCGTTGGCCATAGTATCCGCTATAATGACCGGACTGTCGTTCACAAACCGTTGAAACCCTTTTGGGGATTTAACATCAAGAATATTTACCGTGTCATTTCTGGTATGGCGCTTTAGTATTTTTTGTTTTCCAATAGCCTTGGAACTGTAATGTCTTCCTCTAAAATCAAAGGAAATATCGTTTTTGACATACAAGGTTCCGCCACTTGCTTCAATACTTTTATCTATTATTTCCTGGGCCGTAAGCGAAGTCTTTATTTCTTCACAAGAGAACAGGAAGGTAACAAAAACAAAAATCCAGCATTTGTCCATCATCGGTTTTTTAGCCAATTGAAAAAGTTTAAACAAGTTCATTCTTAAATATTCGATTTTCTTTACAAATGAACGCTTTTAATTCCTGAACCTTTTTTAAATCTATCTTAAATTCTTTAATAGTCCTTATTTTTGCAAGGCATGCAGAACAATATCAATATAAAGAATAAGAAAGCCCGTTTTGAATATGAACTTTTAGACAAGTTCACCGCCGGTATCGTGTTGGCGGGGACGGAGATAAAATCCCTTAGAAATGGACGTGCATCCATCTCGGAAAGTTTTTGTGAGTTCAATGACAAAGGCGAACTTTTCGTTATAAATATGCAGATCGATGAATATTCGCACGCCTCCCATTTCAACCATAGGCCCAAAGCTGAAAGAAAACTCCTTTTGAACAAAAGGGAATTGAGAAAACTCGCCAAGGAGGTAAAGGTTTCCGGGCTTACCATTGTGCCATTACACCTCTTTATCAATGAAAGGGGGCTTGCTAAAATAAACATTGCACTGGCAAAGGGGAAAAAACTCTATGACAAGCGAGAAACCATAAGGGATAGGGACAACAAAAGGAATCTGGACAGAATAAAAAAGAATTTCAATAATTAGGACAAGCCTAGTTCTTGTCCTCCAACAAAGGTACAAACCTAAAGGATCCGTATTCCGTTTTTTCAAACTCCTTGTCGGAAGTTCGTTGGTATAAGGTCATGATCTGCTCTTTAAAACCTACGGGTATCACCAATCTCCCCCCTATTTTAAGTTGCGATAGTAGCGCTTTAGGGACTTCCGGAGCTCCGGCAGTAACAATGATCCTATCAAAAGGTGCCGCTTCGGGAAGTCCTTTATAACCATCCCCAAAAATTACTTTTTTAGGCCTATAGCCCATCTTTTTAAAAAAGAGATTGGTCTTCTTAAAAAGCTCCAATTGTCTTTCTATGGTATATACCTTGGCCTTACATTTTAATAACACCGCTGTTTGATATCCGCTCCCCGTACCAATTTCCAAAACGGTCATACGAGGCGTCAATTCCAAAAGTTCGGTTTGAAAAGCAACGGTATAGGGCTGGGAAATGGTCTGGTCCGCAGCTATGGGAAAAGCCTTGTCCAGATACGCATGCCCTTCAAAACCGCTATCCATAAATAAATGCCTGGGCACATCCCTGATCGCCTCCAAAACGGCCGTATCCTTTATGCCTTTATCAATTAATATCTGCGCCAATTGGTTGCGCATGCCCCTATGTTTAAAGGTATCTTTCAATGGAAATTCGGTTTAATCCCCAAAGTTAACAAAGTTCCCCTTAGAACTAAACCATCTTGAATTTAAAATCCCGAAGTTTTGAAAAGTCCGTCGGCTAACTTGAGAAGTATGCTTATTTTTGAAAAAAAGAAATATATGCTCAAAGTAGGAGTTTTAGGTGCGGGACATTTAGGAAAAATTCACCTTCGCTTGCTCAACGAATCCAATAAGTATGAACTCATAGGTTTTTATGATGCCGACGATATTAACGGGAAGAAAGTATCCGAAGAATTTGGATATACCTATTTTGAAAATATGAACCATTTGATAGATGCCGTGGATGTAGTGGATATTGTTACCCCTACCCTTTCCCATTACAAGTGCGCAAAAAAAGCAATGGAGCAGGGGAAACATATTTTCATTGAAAAACCCATTACCAATACCCTGGAGGAAGCCCAACATTTATTGGAACTGGAAAAGGAGTTTGACGTGAAAGGGCAGGTAGGCCATGTGGAACGTTTTAATCCTGCCTTTGCTGCGGTCAAAAATACCATTCAAAACCCTATGTTCATTGAAACGCACCGGTTGGCGGAATTTAACCCCCGTGGAACAGATGTACCCGTTGTCCTGGATTTGATGATACACGATATCGATGCTATTTTAAGTGTTGTGGATTCGGAGGTCAAGCAAATCAATGCCAGTGGTGTCTCGGTAATCAGTCAATCTCCCGATATTGCCAATGCCCGATTGGAATTTGATAATGGATGTGTGGCCAACCTTACGGCCAGCAGGATTTCATTAAAGAACATGCGCAAATCCCGATTTTTTCAGAAAGATGCCTATATCTCCGTAGATTTTCTGGAGAAGAAAGTGGAGGTCGTAAAAATGAAGGAAGCCCCGGCAACACCTGGAGAATTTGATATGATACTGCAAAATGCGGAAGGTGAAAAAAAACAAATCTATTTTGAAAACCCCGGCATAGCTACCAATAATGCCATTTTAGATGAACTGGAATCTTTTGCCGATGCCATAAATACCGATACGGTCCCCGTAGTGAGCCTTAAACAAGGCACCCAGGCCCTGGCGGTGGCCCTTCAAATAATCGCATCGTTCAGTACCAAAAAAATATCTAGTGAAATGCAATGAACATATCCATATAAATTCCAGTCGGAATCTATAAATTATGCCGAGAGGTTAAACGACTAAATGAAACAGATGAAAAATATAGCGGTAATCGGTGCAGGAACCATGGGCAATGGAATAGCCCACGTATTTGCACAAAGTGGTTTTAAAGTGAACTTGATCGACGTTTCAAAGGAAGCATTGGAGCAAGGTTTGCTTACGATTTCAAGAAATTTGGATCGTATGATCGCCAAAGAACGTATTACGGATACGGACAAATCCGAAACTTTAGGGAATATTACATCCCATACGGATACAAGGACCGGGGTTGAAAATTCGGACCTGGTAGTAGAGGCCGCAACCGAGAACATCGATCTTAAATTAAGGATATTCCAAAATCTGGATACATTTTGTAAACCGAACACTATTTTGGCTACCAACACTTCCTCCATTTCCATTACCCAAATAGCTGCGGTTACCAAAAGGCCGGGGAAAGTCATCGGGATGCATTTTATGAATCCCGTGCCCATCATGAAACTGGTCGAGATCATCCGGGGATATAGCACCACGGACGAAACAACCAGGGCAATTATGGATCTATCCGTAAAATTGGGCAAAACACCTACCGAAGTCAACGATTATCCGGGATTTGTTGCCAATCGTATTCTAATGCCCATGATCAATGAGGCCATAGAGACACTACATCACGGTGTGGCCGGTGTAGCGGAAATAGATACCGTTATGAAACTAGGGATGGCGCATCCCATGGGGCCGTTACAATTGGCGGATTTTATTGGGTTGGATGTCTGCCTTTCCATTTTGCAAGTAATGTACGATGGATTTAAAAATCAAAAATACGCCCCCTCCCCTCTTTTGGTGAATATGGTAACGGCAGGTAAATTGGGGGTGAAATCCGGGGAAGGCTTTTACGATTATTCGGAAAGTAGAAAAGCGGGGAAAGTAGCGATACGGTTCACCAAATAAGTTTCTTTATCAGAATTACCAAATGATGTCCATCCAAAAAAATCTAAATTCCATAAAGAATGCAGTGCCGGAACATGTTACATTGGTAGCCGTTTCCAAAACCAAACCCTTGAACGACCTTCAAGAGGCCTATGATGCGGGGCAACGTATTTTTGGAGAGAACAAAATCCAGGAAATGACCCAAAAGTGGCAGAAAATGCCAAAGGACATCCAATGGCATATGATCGGTCATGTACAGCGGAACAAAGTAAAATATATGGCGGAATACGTTTCCCTGATCCACGGTGTGGATAGTTTTAAACTGTTAAGGGAAATAAACAAGCAAGCCAAAAAATATGATCGTACCATTTCCTGTTTGTTACAAGTACATATCGCCGAAGAAGACAGTAAGTTTGGGTTCAATGAAGCCGAATTGTTGGAACTGGTAGGGCAAGGGGAATTTACCCTATTGGAAAATATACATATTAAAGGGTTAATGGGCATGGCCACGTTTACGGATGATATGGTACAGGTACGAAGGGAATTTAACGGCCTTAAAAGAAGCTTTGATATACTTAAAAAGTCGCTCCCGGAAATAAACACGCTATCCATGGGAATGAGCGGGGATTATAAAATAGCCATACAGGAAGGAAGCACCATGGTCCGTATAGGAAGTAGTATCTTTGGTGTTCGCAATTAAAAATTAGGTATGCAGGCCCCTCTTGTGCCTGCAAACCATGGAAAAGCATACATGTACGCAATATTGGATATTGAAACTACCGGGGGAAAATTCAATGAGGAAGGCATTACGGAAATTGCAATACACAAATTTGACGGTCACGATATCGTAGATACCTTTATAAGCCTTGTCAACCCTGAAAAGGAAATTCAGCCCTTTGTTGTCAACCTAACGGGAATCAACAATAAAATGCTTCGCACCGCCCCAAAATTTCACGAGGTGGCCAAGAGAATCGTGGAAATTACCCAGGACACCGTTATTGTTGCACATAATGCCCAATTCGACTATCGTATCCTACGAACGGAATTTAGGCGGTTGGGTTACAACTTTGAACGCAAGACACTATGTACGGTAGATCTATCCAAATTATTACTCCCAGATGCGGAATCCTATAGCCTTGGCAAATTGGTAAGGTCATTGGGAATACCGGTCAGTGACAGGCATAGGGCCAATGGGGATGCCCTGGCCACTTTAAAATTGTTCAAACTGTTATTGGCAAAAGACTCCGAAAAAAAAATAATCAAAAAGGTCATAAGAAGAGAAGCGCACGGCGAACTTTCCGAAAAACAGTTGGACATTGTGCAAAGTATGCCCAATGAAACGGGGGTTTTTTACCTGCATAATAAGGATGGTGAAATTATCTACCTGAGCAAAAGCACGGACATTAAAAAAAAGGTCAACCAATTATTCACCAAAAATGGCAACAGTGCCCGAAAATTGGTCAAGGATACCAAAAAAGCAACGTATGAGAAGACAGGAAGCGAACTGGTTGCACTGTTAAAAGAACATCAAGAACTATTAAAAAACAGGCCGAAATATAACCAGGTCCCGCGCAAAAAAATGTTTTCCCATACTTTATGTCAACAAAAAAACGATTCGGGCTATTGGGAGTTTAAAGCAGTATCGTTACGGGACTGTACGACCAAGTGGGGCCGTTTCAATGGGGAGTTTAGCGCAAAGAACCATCTTTTTAAGGTTACCCGGGAGTTTTCGCTCTGTGACAAACTCAATGGTATTAGCGAGGCCAAAAAAAACTGCTCCCAATACGAAGAAGGAGCGTGCCATGGTGCCTGCATCGCCCGGGAAGATACAGCGTTGTACAACCAGAGGGCAACCGAAGCGTTATCCAAATACAGTTTGCTCAATAAGAACGTAATATTGGTGGATAAAGGTCGGGAAATTGGGGAGCATAGTGCAATTCTTATTAAAAATGGTTCTTTGGTAGGAATAGGATATTACGATCTTAACCATCAAATAAATAATATTCATATCTTAGAAAGCCTGATCACACCAATGAACGGTACCGAAAATGCTAACTTTATCATTGAATCTTTTTTGAGAAAGAAACGAAGAATCAAGAGTATACCGATCAACGATTTAAATTGAAAAAAGAACGACCAAAGGCCAACTGGAAAGGTAAACTTCATGAAATCATTTATGAGGCGGACACCCCCATGGGCAAATGGTTCGATCTGGTACTGATCCTGCTTATCATCATTAGTGTACTGCTAGTTATGATGGAGAGCATTAAAGAGATCGATGTTAAATATCACAAGGTATTGTTGGCCTTGGAATGGGTCATCACCATATTTTTTACCATAGAATACATTGCACGGATCATTGCCATCAAAAAACCGTTCAAGTATATTTTTAGTTTTTACGGGATCGTAGATTTTATTTCGACCATTCCGCTTTACCTGTCCTATATTTTTGCCGGTTCCCAGGTATTGCTCGCTTTTAGGGTCTTTAGAATGCTTCGAATCTTTAGGATCTTAAAATTGGTCCAATTCATTGGTGAAGCTTCCCAGCTAAAAAAAGCGCTAAAGGCAAGTAGAACAAAAATTGCCGTATTCATCTATGTGGTACTCATCCTTTCCGTAATCATGGGAACGGTCATGTATCTAATCGAAGGTGACGAATCCGGATTTACCAGTATTCCCAGAAGTATTTATTGGACCATTGTAACATTGACCACAGTGGGATACGGAGATATTGCCCCGCAGACAAATTTGGGCCAGTTTATCGCTACGGTAATTATGATCATGGGATATGGAATTATCGCAGTCCCTACCGGAATCGTAACCGTGGAGTTTTCAAAACAACCAAAAGGGAATGGTAAAATTGCCAAGGTCAATGATAAATTCGATGTCCATCTAAATACCCAGTCCTGCCCCTATTGTTCAAAGGAAGGACATAGGGACGATGCCAGTCACTGTTACAATTGCGGGAATATCTTAAATGAATAATATATTAATATCGGTAATAGGGCCCACGGCAATCGGAAAGACCAAACTGGCCATTTTATTCGCACAGCATTTTGGGACCGAAATCCTGTCGGCAGACTCTCGGCAGTTCTATCGGGAAATGGACATTGGGACCGCAGTGCCCTCAAAAGAAGAACGGAATGAGGCCCAACATCACTTCATACAGCACAAAAGTATCAAGGATGTTTATTCTGTAGGGGAATTTGAAAGAGATGCCATCCGAAAATTAACGGAAGTATTTAAAAAACAACCTTTGGCCATAATGGTAGGTGGTAGCGGGCTTTATGTGGACGCCGTTACCCAGGGTCTGGATAAATTTCCAAAGGTGGATGCCCATATCAGGTCGAATTTGAATGAACTGTTCGAAAAAAAGGGAATTTCGGCACTTCAAACCAAATTAAAAAAATTGGATCCCGATTATTTTGACAAAGCGGATGTTCACAATCCGCATCGCCTAATTCGGGCCCTGGAAATTTGTATCGGCACAGGAAAACCCTATTCCAGTTTTTTGGACAAACCCAAACCCAAACGGGAATTCAAGGTTTTATCCGTTGGCCTACGGGCGGAGCGGGGGGAGCTTTATGAAAGAATCAATAAAAGAGTGGATATAATGATTGCGGAAGGGCTTTTGGAAGAGGCAAACCGACTTTTTCCATACCGTACCTACAATGCGTTACAAACTGTAGGTTACAGGGAGCTTTTTGAGTATTTTGATGGAAAGTGGGAATTGGATTTTGCCGTCTCCGAGATAAAAAAGAATACCAGACGATTTGCGAAAAGGCAGATTACCTGGTTTAAACGAAACAAAGATACACTTTGGTTGGACAATAATTATGATAAAGGGGAAGCCCTACAGCTGATCGAAAGCGAATTAAACAGATTAAAGAATGAATAGGCCATGGTCATCTATGTCATAGGGGTCTCCGGAAGTGGCAAATCTACCGTTGGAAAATTATTGGCCAAGGCATTGGATTACCCTTTTTTTGATGGTGATGATTTTCACCCTGAAGCCAACTTACAAAAAATGATCCAAGGGCATGCGTTAAACGATACCGATAGAAAACCCTGGTTGGAAAAATTAAACCAATTGGCCATAGAACATAGGGGAAAAGGCACTGTTGTAGCTTGTTCTGCTTTAAAACAGTCCTATAGGGACATTCTGGGAACTAATTTAGGTGACAGATACGAATTTGTATTCCTAAAAGGAAGTGTGGAAGAAATACAGATTCGCCTGAACCAACGTCAAGATCATTTTATGCCACCGTCATTGCTTTATTCCCAGTTTGAAGCCTTGGAACCACCCCTGAACGCCATTACCGTTTCCATTTCTAAAATACCCGGGGAAATTGTAGCCGATATTTTGCAAAAACTAAGAAACTAAAAAAGCACCCGTTATGAACGGATGCTTTCAAGATGCGTTTATAAAAAATCCTTTATTCTTCCTCTTCTGTTTTAACCACTAAACGGAAACCTTCGCCATGAATATTCAATATCTCTACCATATCGTCACGTTTTAGGTATTTCCTCAACTTGGCGATATAAACATCCATACTTCTAGATGTAAAGTAATTATCGTCCCTCCATATTTTTGTCAAGGCCAATTCCCTGGGCATCAAATCATTTTCGTGCAATGCCAAAAGACGTAACAATTCATTTTCCTTTGGAGAAAGTTTAATGGCCTCTTCATCTTTATATTTTAAGAACCTTAGTTTGGAATTCAAGCTAAACCCTCCTATAACAAATTCAAACTTTTTGCTATCCGCCAAACTGTTAGATGCTTTTCTTTGAAGTATAGCTTTAAGTTTCATCAACAATACTTCAGAATCAAAAGGTTTGTTCAAATAGTCATCCGCACCTGCTTTGTATCCCTTTAATACATCTTCTTTCATAGTTTTGGCGGTAAGAAATACTATGGGAACATTTTCGTTCTTTTCACGAATCTCCTTGGCCAGGGTAAAGCCGTCCTTATACGGCATCATAACATCCAAAATGCAAATGTCATAATTGTCCTTTTTAAACTTCTCAAAACCTTCCATTCCGTTTTTGGCCAAGGTAACATCAAAATCGTTCATGGATAGATAATCCTTCAATACGATACCAAAATTAGGATCGTCCTCTACTAAAAGTATTTTCTTGTTTATTGTTTCCATAATTGTTATATTAAAGGTAGTTTAATGTAAAAAGTGCTGCCTTTGCCTTTTTCACTTTCCGCATATACTTCACCCTGGTGATCGTCTACTATTTTTTTTACATAGGCCAATCCCAATCCATGACCTTTTACATTGTGTATGTCTCCCGTGTGTTCCCTATAAAATTTCTCAAAAACACGCTTGAGTACCGTTTTGCTCATTCCCGCACCTTGGTCTTTTATCTTGATGATGATGAAATTTTTAGCCTTTTCCGTATAAACATCAAGTTTTGGCGCTTCGGGCGAATACTTTATCCCGTTATCCAAAATATTCACGATAACGTTCGTAAAGTGCATTTCATTTGCCAAAATCTCCGAGCGTTCCGCATCTAAATGTGTTTCTACATACCCCCCGCGATCCGCTACTATCAACTTCACATGTGCGATCGCATCCTTTATAATGTCGTGCGCATCCACTCTATCCTTACTAATATCCAATTGGTTTTTTTCCAATTTGGAAATCCTGAGAACGTTCTCCACCTGTGCATGCATTCGTTTGTTTTCATCCCTTATCATCTTCAAATAACGGGCAACCTTTTCTTGGTCGGATATTATTTTTGGGTTCTTGATCGCCTCCACCGCCAAATTAATGGTTGCAATAGGCGTTTTGAACTCATGCGTCATATTATTGATAAAGTCGGTTTTAATTTCCGAAATCTGCTTTTGTTTTATCAATTGATATATCGCTCCCGAATATGCTACAACAATGATCAAAGTAAACAAGAGCGATAAGAGTGCCATTCCTAAAATAGACTGTACCAAAAATCGTTTCTTCTTGGGAAAGGATACCAACAGATCAAAACTGGAACCTCCTTCAATATCCGTAAACATGGGGGACTTATAGATATTGTCCTTGGCATATTTAAATTTTTTCGACTTTACCTTTGTTGGAAGCTCATTGCTATATATACCGTATTCAAAATTGATACCCACGCCCCTATTCTCCAACTCCCGCACTAAAAGGAGTTCTATTTCCTGTTTGGATACCCGCTTATGAATGGGTACCCGTTTGGCATAGGTTCCGAACATATCTTCCATGGCCGCTTTTTCCATAGCCGAGAGACCCCCAATTTTTTCTACCCGTTGAATGGGATCCAAGCGATATCGCTTTCCATCCAAATCGAAATCCTCTTTAAAGATCGATGTAGTCCGCTTACTTGTAAACTTTTTTATAGTGGTGGCCTCATTGCCCTCACCATTATCAAAGAACGTTGATGAAATACCGTAATCCTCCTCTAAAATACCATGCTCGTAGAGCAATATCTCATTGGAATTGATATCCCTATCAATAAAAAAGAAGTTCGTAAACTGTTTTCCTTTTAGTTCCCCAACGCTATCCTTCACATGCAGATAACGGTCAAAATAATTTTTGGTCTCACGTTCCTCAATTTTGCGTGTAACGCTATTAAGAGCTTCTGTAACTATATTTGAAAACTGTTCTTCTTTGTCCTCAACGGATTTTTTGATCCAAAAACTTTGAACAAAAATAAGTCCGATAAGCGAAAGGCTCATCAGAATAACTAAGAGCACAAATAACCTCTTGTTCATTATATGTTAAAATTAAATATTTAACAGGAACGAAATAGTACGTTTAACCTAACCTTAACAAAAATGTTAAAATCCGCTAACCCTAGCAAAATTCAAGCAGAACGTCGTTCAACTTCGCTATTTTCAACTTTGTATCGGCCAATTCAATATTCTCTATTCTAAAGTCCGAAAAACTGATTTTTCCGAAATCGTCCATCTGATTTTTTAAACGTGCAAGCACTTCCGATCTCGTGGTTTTATCTCGATTCAGAATTCTTTTTATCCGTATTTCCTTTGGTGCCGTGACCAGAACGATTTTGTCATAAAACCCACGCATCCCATTTTCAAAAAGTAAGGCCGTTTCCTGTATTACATAGGGATGATCCTGTTCTTCCACCCATTTCAAAAAATCTTCCCGAACGGCAGGGTGTACGATTCCATTTAGTTTTTTAAGTAACTCCTTATCCCTAAAGATTCTTTGGGCAATATATTCCCTTTCTAGATTTTCACCGGAATAAGCACCTTCTCCCAATAATTCGATGATGGCTTTTTTTATTTTTTCGGAAGAGACCATTAAACGTTTGGCTTCCGAGTCGGAATCATAAACGGGAACACCCAAATTTTTAAAAAACCGGCCAACGGTAGATTTGCCACTTCCCATACCCCCTGTTAAACCAACGATCATTCTTCCCGTCTTAATATGAATTCTATCTCATTGTCCAAAAGATAGGCATTACTGATGGTTTTAGGGTATTCCTGCAGTGCCAAAGGCAGTTTATTTTCCGGGTTCCCTACAACTTTCATGTAATCGGCCGTTATGGTGAAGTTCCTAGGATCCAACAATTTTAAATCGGCTATCTTACCCTGGCACAAAACTTCCACCACATCGGGAAAGGTCCTGACCTTAACACCGTCCGGCAAATTTACCATAGTAACGGGAACCTTAATGACCTTTTCCGAAAATCGAAAAATTTGCCCTGTAACGATTACGTTATCTGGACTGAATATAGTCGTTTTTAAACCTTTTGGCCTGATCAGGTTTACTCGTTGGGAAAAATCGGAATTCAATACACCCAATTCAATAGGAGCTGTCCGCACCTCCTGTATCGTATCTATTTCGGTACGTGCTCCCCTTATTTCAATAGTCGCCGGTTCAATGGATATTTCTTCTTCCAGGGCATAATTGTTCTCTAAAGTGAAATGCACTCCGGACACTACCGGAACCGTTTTGGAAACAACTTTTATAAGGTTTAAAAAAATGGTATCCCTTTCCAACTCCAATAAGGTCATTGAATAGGATAGTTGACGCTCTATCTGTTTTTTGTAAACTTCCGGTGCTATATAAAAAACGGTGTCCTTTAGACTCATTTTAGAGATATCTATTTTCACCTTCTTTTTTCTAATGGTAAACCCTAAAAACTGAAACCCGACAGCTTTTAATTTAACATGTACCGAAGCTTTGGGCGTATCGGAAAGCTGAAACGCCTTGGGTATGTTCACATATTCCAAATCAAAGACGGCATTCCCTATAATGGGGCGAGACAAATTATTAATGAACCAGGCCAACGCCGAAAACAGTAGAAAAACAAGAAATATCTTGACTTTTCGTTTCCCAAGACCGGTTTTGATTCGTTCTAAAATCACATCTTGTCATTTACACCGAAAAACAACTTTGGAAAGAGCTTTTCTGGTTTTTGTTTACTAAAAGTAACGTAAATAACAGACTTCAAAAAACCAAATCCATAACCGATAAATTGAACACAGGTAGCAAAAATTGCCATAAAAGCTATACTCGGACTTTTATTTTTATAGAATGCATCTAAAAACAACAGTACAAAATATAACCCGTATAGGCCCAGGGGAATCCATATATTCCAGGCCAATGCGATCAGGGACACTACAAATCCCAAACAAAATAATGTTGGGAACCAATAGGTTAGTTTTGCCGTTTCCGGATGCCAGCTGTTCAATATGGGCCGGACCATTCCAAACTTATTGACTTGAATGAAAAATTTATTCCAATCGATCCGTCTTTTGTGGTATACAAAAGCTTGGGGTATCAATTTAGTCTCATACCCCCCATTCCAGATACGAATGGTCAAATCCGGATCTTCGCCCGGGTGAATATTACCGTAACCACCTATTTTTTCAAAGGCCTCTTTTGAAATGCCCATGTTAAAACTCCGTGGTTGAAATTTATTCACCGAGTCTTTTCGTCCCCGTATTCCTCCCGTAGTCCAAAAAGAGGTCATGGCATAATTAATGGCCTTTTGTACCCGGGTAAAAGATGTATGGGCAGCATCGGGCCCGCCATAGCAATGTACAAAATATTCTTGGAGACTTTTTTCGGTTTCCATTAGATATTGGGGCGGCAATATACAATCGGAATCCAGTACGATAAAGTAGTCCCCCTTGGCCCTGCGCATTCCATAATTTCTGGAGTCACCGGGTCCCGAGTTCGCTTTCTTGTAATAGGAAATATTTAATTGCCGGGAAAACTCACCGACAATTTCTTCAGAAGAAAGTGTTGAACCATCCTCAACAATAACAACCTCATACGGTTTTTTATACGTCTGCTCCAACAAGCTGCCCAAAAGTTCCTTTATCTCGTGAGGCCTGTTGTAAACGGGTATAATAAAGGAAAACGATAAATCCATGAACAGCGTGCTGTTTAAAAAGCCAAAAAATAGTTGGAAAACCTTTCTTTTCCCTAAAACTTATCAATCACCTCCTGGCTTACCCCTGTATTGGAAAAGCCTCCGTCATGAAACAGGTTTTGCATGGTCACTTTTCGGGTCAGATCGGAAAACAAGGTCAAGGTATAATCGGCACAGTCCTGAGCGGTGGCGTTCCCTAAGGGCGACATTTTTTCCGCATAACTGATAAAACCGTCAAAGCCCTTAATTCCCTGTCCGGCCGTGGTAGCCGTCGGGGACTGGGAAATAGTATTTACCCGTACCTTTTTTTCCTTGCCGAAAAAGTAACCAAAACTTCGTGCCACGGACTCTAAATATGCTTTGTTGTCCGCCATATCATTATAATCCGGGAAAGTACGCTGGGCGGCCATATAGGTCAGGGCCACGATACTCCCCCACTCGCTCATGGCGTCCGCTTTAAACAACGCTTGCATTACCTTATGAAAGGAAAGTGCGGAAACATCCCAACCCTTGGTCGTAAAGTCGTAATTTTCATCGGTATAGGCCCTTCCTTTACGGACATTTACGCTCATCCCGATTGAGTGAAGGACAAAATCTATTTTACCCCCAAGAATTTCCATGGACTTGGTCACCAGGTTTTCCAAATCTTCCTGATCGGTAGCATCCGCCGGAATAATCTCTGAACCGGTTTTCTCCGCCAATGTCTTTATCTGTCCCATTCGCATGGCTATAGGAGCATTGGTCAACACAAACGTACCTCCCTCATCATGCACGCTTTGCGCTGTCTTCCAGGCAATTGAATTTTCATCCAATGCACCAAATATAATTCCCCTTTTACCTTTCAATAGATTATAAGCCATAATAGGTCGTTCTTTGTATTTAAAATGAAGGCAAAGATATTTAAAATATGTTAAAACGCTTATGTGATTATTGTTTTGGGCATTAATTCAATAACTGTTTGGCATGGGCCAAAGCGGAATCGGATATTTCCTTACCACCCAACATCTGGGCCAATTCAACTACACGCTCATCACCTACAAGTTGCTTCATATCGGTTTTTGTAATCTCCGCCTCTTCGGATTTGTACACTTTATAATGTTGATTTCCCTGTGAGGCTACCTGGGGTAAATGGGTAATGGAGAAAACCTGCATGGTCTTGCTCATTTCACGCATGATAACGGCCATCCTATTGGATATCTCACCAGAAACCCCGGTGTCTATCTCATCGAACATTATTGTTGGCAGTTTTTCGTATTTGGCCATTAAAGATTTAATGGTCAACATAATACGGGACAGCTCCCCGCCCGAAGCTACTTTTTTCAACAGACCGTGCTCGCTTCCCTTGTTCGCCGAGAACAAAAATGAAAGGTCGTCCATTCCATTTTGTTTAAAAGTTTCGCTATCGGTCAATGCTATCAAAAAGGAAGCGTTGGGCATTCCCAATTGGGAAAGGTCTTTTTCCAGTTGTTTTTTTAAGTCGGGGATTGCCCCGTTCCTTTCGTTCCGCAAAGTAGCGGAAAGTTTTTTTAGCTGTATTTTTAATTCCGTTACCTCTTTGTGTTTGGATTGGATCTTCTCTTCCAAATCGGCCGTTTCGCTTACCTTTTCCGAAAGTGTAGACCGGATTTGGATCAATTCCGATATTTCCCCGACCCCATGTTTTTTTTGAAGGTTATATAGCAATTGCAGTTTGGTATTCACATCCTCCAAAAGTGCCGGATTTGTTTCAATGCCTTCCTGAAGTGCCTGAAGCTCCCCGTTAACATCGTCCAATTCTATGGCTATGGATTGAATTCGGGAATTCAGGTCTGCATATTTGGAATGAAACCCGGATAGTTTGGACAGGGTCTGTTTTAGTTCCGAAACCAGGTTCAATACTCCAATTTGCTCATCATTGAGCAGTTGATTTCCTTTGGAGAGTTGTTCCGTAATCAATTCCACATTATTCAATTGCTCGTACTGCTCCTCAAGCATCTCTAAAATACCTTCTTCCAACGGGGCCGCCTCCAATTCGTTCAATAAGAATGTATTGTAATCCTGTTCTTTATTTGCCTGATCTTGAAAGTCCGTTAATCTTTGAAGCTCTTTTTCAGCATGGTGATATGTCTTTAGCGTATTTGAATATGCTTCTAAAGTTTTTTTGTTATCGGCCAGGGCATCGATCAACTTTAATTGAAAATCATTTTCGGTCAACCGCAAGGTTTGATGTTGCGAATGAATATCGATAAGCCTATCGCCCAATTGTGAAAGTACATCCAAAGTAACGGGAGTATCGTTTATAAAGGCCCTGGATTTTCCACTGGGAAGTATTTCCCGTCTTATAACGGTCGTCTCCTCGTAATCCAGATCATTTTGTTCAAAAAAAGTGACCAAACCATACTGTGCTATATCGAAATCCGCTTCAATAATACATTTATGGTTTTTATCCCGTAGTGAAGATAAATCGGCCCGTTTGCCAAGGATCAGGGAGAGTCCGCCCAACAAAATTGATTTACCCGCACCTGTTTCTCCGGTAATCACCGTAAATCCATGCTCAAAACCTACGTTCAAGCTATCGATCAGGGCATAATTGGATATGGAAAGATTGGATAACACAATTCAGGATTTAAAGATTCCAAAGGTAACCTATATTCTGAATTGAAAAAAGGGTCAATATTTAATATCGTTCCAGGTACTGGAATACAGTGGTGCTATTTTGTTCAGGGTCTCCTTTAGTTTTACGATATCCACCTTGGGGCCATCTGAAAATATATTTCGGATTTCCTCGGATTTGGCATCAAAAAAAGTCTGGATCAAAAAGGCGTTCGGTCGCCTGTTTATCATGGTCTCAAAAAGCCTCATGGTACCGGTCACTACCTGTTTTCCCGTACTGTTATTATCGCTCATGATATCCATACCCTTTCTATGATAATTATACATGGCTACACGATATTCTTTATAGGTATTGGACAACAGGTTGTCTACCAACTCAAACCTGCTCCGGTCTGT
Source organism: Maribacter spongiae (assembly GCF_047345125.1). NCBI lineage: Bacteria > Pseudomonadati > Bacteroidota > Flavobacteriia > Flavobacteriales > Flavobacteriaceae > Maribacter > Maribacter spongiae. The sequence goes on from NZ_JBLFEQ010000010.1 coordinate 28,731, forward strand.
AGACTGGCTCCAGCCCGCAGTATTACTCCCCTGGGCCTGGGTAACAATATTCTGTGCCTTTCTGAACAGGTCCGTTCCACCTTCCAATGCAAAAGTATCGGCATCCAACCCAAGAATAATATAGGAATAATAAGCAACGACCCCGATCAAATTGGATTCAAAGACATTTTCGTTAAAAACCAAAGGTTGAAATTCTATATACTGAAAATTGAATTGATTGTCCTTGTAATTAAAAACAGGGCTTTCATAAGAAGTATTATAAACCGGTCTTGAGGACTGAATCTGGATATTCGCCTTAAACCTATCGGATTCATATTCCGTTACCGTAATGAACATTTGGGCATTGACCCTTTCATTTTCCTTATAAATTCTATTGGTCCATTTTGTCTTGTTGACAAAATCGCCCAACGAACGCTCCAATGTCTTGAAAATTTGCTGGTTGGTCTGCGATACCTGATCTGAATTTATGGTTATGGTACAGTTTAATTCCTGTGCCGTTACCACAACGTTTAAAAGACAAAAAATAAATAAAAGCAAAAGTTTACGCATAGCGTCTTTTGATAATTTCATTAAGAATATCCCGCGCAACAGCGGCCTTGGTCTTCAATTCAAACGTAGTTATTCCAGAATTGGTATCTATAAAGGTGATTTTGTTGGTTTGACTGCCAAATCCCGCACCTTTATCGTTTAGGGAATTCAGGACAATGGCGTCCAGGTTTTTCCGTTTGAGTTTGCCCTTGGCGTTTTCCAGTTCATTTTCCGTTTCCAAGGCAAATCCGACCAAATATTGATTTTTTTTGAGCTCACCCAACGAAAAAAGAATATCCTTGTTTTTTACCAAGGCTATATTAAGATCGGCATCGGATTTCTTGATTTTTTGATCGGCTATTGATTTAGGCCGATAATCCGCAACGGCGGCGGCACAGATTACAATATCCGCATCGGCGTACCGTTGGTGTACCTCTTCGTACATTTCATCGGCGGACATCACCCGTTTCAGGTGAATATTTTTCTCTTGGGTATCCAGGTGTGTCGGGCCTGAAACCAAAAATACTTCTGCACCCAATTGGGCCGAAACTTTGGCCAGTTCAAAACCCATAAGCCCGGAGGAATGATTGCCGATAAAGCGAACGGGGTCTATAGCTTCATAGGTAGGGCCGGCCGTAATCAAGACTTTCTTTCCTTTTAAAGGGAGGTCTCTTTCTAAATAGTCCGTAAGAAAATCTACTATAACTTCGGGTTCCGCCATTCTACCCTCTCCGTGCAATCCACTGGCCAGTTCCCCGGAAGCTGCCGGAATCATTATATTTCCAAAAGATTTGAGCTTTTTAAAGGATGCTGCCGTACCGGGATGTTTGTACATATCCAAATCCATGGCCGGCGCAAAGAAAACAGGGCACTTTGCGGAAAGATAGGTGGCCAACAGAAGGTTATCGCAAGCACCGTTGGACATTTTGGACAATGTATTCGCCGTAGCCGGCGCAATGATCATGATATCCGCCCAAAGTCCCAATTTTACATGATTGTTCCAGTCCGTGGTATTTATTTCTTGCTGTACAAAATCCGAAACAACGGGGTTTTTGGATAAAGTAGCAAGTGTAAGGGGTGAAACAAAAGAACTGGCACTATCGGTAAGTATGATCTTAACGTTAGCACCAGCTTTAATCAATAATCTTGTCAGAAATGTTGTTTTGTAGGCAGCAATACCTCCTGTTATGCCTAAGAGGATGTTTTTACCGCCCAACATACATTTATGCGTCTTTTTCCGTGTTTCTGTGGTATATCTTATCCATTAACCACTCTTCAACCGCCAGGGCGTGTGGTTTGGGAAGTTTTTCGTAAAACTTGGAAACCTCTATTTGTTCCTTGTTCTCAAAGACCTCTTCCAAACTATCACTATAGGTGGCAAACTCTTCCAGTTTTTCCAACAATTCCTTTTTTATTTCAGAATTGATCTGGACGGCCCGTTTTGCAGCTATTGAAATTGCTTCGTAGATATTATCGGTCTTTTGATCAAACTCGTTTCTATTAACGGTTACCGTAGAAACGGCGGCCCTGGAGTTTTTTAAATCGTTCATATTCATAATCGCAATTATTATTTAGATTCTGTAGCGTATTGTTGTAATTCCTTTTCTATTTTTTTGATCAAGTAAGTAGCACCTTTTTCAAACTTTGTTTCGGGGTATTGCTTTTTTAAAACGGCATAGGCCGATTTTGCTTCCAATAGGCGCTCTTTTTTTAGATATTCCACACTGTTCATGGCCAAATTGGTCATGGCCTTCATTTTATAATAAAATGCTTCTTCCCTATAAATAGAGCCGGGGTAATCGGATATAAAATTATCCACGGCAGCAAGAGCGGATTTAGAATAGTCCAAAAGATAAAACTCTCCCAGTTTGGCAAATTGTTGGGCAATCTCTATTTGTTTCTTTTCTTTTTTTGTTGTCAGGTCCTTGGCCATCGCATTGGCTTCCGCAAAATATTCGGATTCCGAATGGGCATTGATAAAGTTCTGTAGTTTCAATAAGGCCTTGTCCGTATCTGACTGATCCAGAGAATAGATAGGAGATAGTTTATAGTAGCTTTTAGCACCAAGAAACGAAGCCTCCGCCAACTTTTCACTTTTGGGATAAGATCTTATAAAGCGTTCAAACTGATAGCCCGCCATATTGTAATCTTTCCGTTGAAAATAGGTGTCGGCCAAAAAGAACATGACCCGCTCCCCTTGGGGCTTTCCAATATATTTTGGGGCAATTTGTTCAAACAACCGATTGGATCGTTTAAAATCCCCCTCATTGTAATATTTTTGGGCCGCATCATATTTGGCCTTGACATCCTCATTTTTAAGGACTTTTTGGTATTCGCTACAAGAATGTAACGAAACGATCAACATCAGAAAGAAAAAAGTTCGGCTTGTTCTAAAAAACATTTTGCAAAATTAATGATAATCAACGGATTTAAAAAACATTTTCGATATATCAAAAATAGTTTCAATCTGCCATAAAAATCAGAATTTAGCGAAGATTTAACGTATGGTCTTAAGCAGGTATTCTGGCTATATCTTTCATAAATGCCCCAATACGTTCCTTAAGATCTGTACTTGCGGCCACCAAAGGAAGTCTCACGGTCGCCTTGGCCAGCCCAAGGTGTTCAAAAACAGCTTTTATCCCCGCAGGGTTGCCTTCCTCAAAAATGAGGCGCATTCCCTCCTGTAACAGATAATGGTAATGATACGCTTTTTGCGCATCGCCCTGTAATCCATGGTCGACCATTCTTGAGAATTCTACGGGCAATCCCTGTCCAATGACCGAAATAACACCATCACCTCCGGCCAGTATCGTAGGCAATGCCGTAATATCATCCCCCGAAAGCACTTTAAAATCATTAGGTTTTTTTGCAATGATTTCCATAATTTGGACCAAATTGCCCGAAGCTTCTTTTATCGCAACAATATTTGAAAAATCATTGGCCAAACGAAGTACGGTGTCTGGCAACATATTGCTGCCCGTTCTGCCGGGTACGTTGTACAGTACAATGGGCAAGGGAGAAGCTGCTGAAATTGCCCTGAAATGTTGGTATATTCCCTCTTGGGTCGGTTTGTTATAGTATGGCGATACGGATAAAACAGCGCTAAAAGACGATAGGTCCATGGAGCGAAGTTCCTCTGTAACCTCCCTTGTATCGTTACCTCCAACGCCCAGGACCAATGGTAACCTTCCAGCGTTCACCTTAATTGTCGTAGCCACGGCCACGGCCTTTTCTTCTTTGGAAAGTGTTACGGATTCCGCCGTTGTTCCCATAACGACCAGATAATCGATACCGCCATCTATACAATGTTCCACTATGCGGGCAAGGGCATCCCTATCCACCTCGCCATCTTCCATAAAAGGCGTTATCAATGCAACACCTGTTCCCCTTAACTCTTCCATATCATATTTCTTTAAATACCTCTAAATACTTTTTTAATTCACTCTTAAAGGTTATAAAATCCGTAATGGGCGTATCCAATATCAAATCATTGAACTCCTGTCCTACATCTTTAAAACCAACTTTTATTCTGGCCTTTGTCTGCACGGACATCAAGTTTGGAAGTAAATTATCCTCATTGTAATAATTGATCAAAAGATCATATTCCCTACTTAAAAATTCCAAGGCATAACTATTTTCTATCGTTCCGTTCCATCCCAAATCCTTATCGGAAAAAATCGGGGTGGCATAGGGTGAGTTTTTATCATAATAGCTTTTATACCCGATTATTTTAACGGCATTGGGCCTTAAGGAAAACTCATCCAAAAACTGATAAAAAACATCGGCATTTTGAAATTTGTCCAAATCAACAATACAACCCAAAGAACTTATTCCCTTGTTTCTATTCGTTAAAGGCTCCGGTTTCCCAAGAGCTTCCTTAATGAATTTTCGTCCGGATTTCTGTTTGAACTTGTCTTTAATTCCTTTTAAAAACATGTATTTTTACATTTATACAAATGTAAATAATATCCGTTCAACTCTATGGCGAAGTTAACACTGTTTAGGGTTTTGAAAATAAAACATTTTGTTATATTTATAACATTTACCTTTTTAATTTCCTGTGGCAATCGTACTCCAAAACTTTCTGAAGTAGTTTCCGAACAAATTGAAATCAACACCTCCTACCCTGCCGTAGATTCCATTGAACAGTTTATTCTTCCTTATCAAGATCGGATAAATAATATATTGGACAGTACCTTGGCCTATGCACCGTACAGGATTTCAAAAGAGGATGGACCCTATAATACTACGGCGGGCAATCTCATGGCAGATATATTGTTATCCGAAGCCGGGCCAGTATTTAAAAAAAGGACCGGAAAGAACATTGATTTTGTTTTAATGAACCACGGTGGTATCCGTTCCGTAATATCAAAAGGGCATGTATCGGCAAGAACGGCCTATGAGGTCATGCCTTTTGAAAATTCCATTACTGTTGTGTCGTTTTCGGGAGCATCTGTAAGGAAACTGGTAAATTATGTCATCTGGTCCAAAAAGGCACATCCCATAGCGGGGATTCAAATTGTCTTAAGGTCGGACGGCAGTTTGGATCATATAAATATTCAAGGAAAGCCTTTGGACATGAACCGATATTATAATGTGGCCACTTCCGATTATTTAGTTTCTGGCGGGGATGATATGGTTTTCTTTAAGGATGCCAGGAAGATCTTTGCACTGGACTATAAGGTTAGAAATGCGATGATAGACCATTTTAAAAAAGTGGATACGCTTTTGCCCAAAATTGATAATCGGTATTACAGATTAAACTAAATGAATAGGCGAAAGTTCATTAAAAATGCATCCGCTTCCGCTACGTTTGCGGGAATAGGGGGATCGATACTGAATGCATGTGATCCGGGGGCAAGAAAGCATATCACCATTTTACATACCAATGATATGCATAGCCATATTGATGCCTTTTCCGAAGGCCATGCATCGTTTCCCGGCTTGGGAGGGTTGTCCAGAAGGGCCGGGTTGATACGGCACATACGAAAAGAGAATGCCCATACTCTATTGCTGGATGCCGGCGATATTTTTCAGGGCACCCCTTATTTCAATTTTTATGGCGGAGAACTGGAATTTAAACTTATGAGTATGCTCCATTATGATGCCGTCACTATCGGGAACCATGATTTTGATAATGGGGTCGATGGGCTTTTGGCACAACTGCCCCATGCCAAATTCGATTTTATCATCGGAAACTATGATTTTGGCAATACGGTCTTGGACGGGTTTACAACACCTTACAAAACATACTTTAAAGATGGCATTAAAATTGGCGTTTACGGGTTGGGGATACAATTGCAGGGATTGGTTACCCCCAAATTATATAAGGAGACCCAATATTTGGATCCTTATGAAATTGCTACGGATCTGGAACAAAAACTTAAAGAGGAGGAACAATGTCATTTGATCGTTTGCCTTTCCCACCTGGGTTACAGTTATCCAAATGAAAACCGGGCGGATGATCTGACACTCGCCAAAAAAACCCGACATACGGATCTCATCATAGGTGGCCATACCCATACTTTTTTAGAACGGCCAACGATAGTTACCAATGCTTTGGACCGAGAAGTTTTGGTAAATCAGGTAGGATGTTTCGGTATTAATTTGGGCAGGGTGGATTTCTATTTTGATACCGATAGCAAAAAGGGTGAGGGAATTTCCATCAAAATATAAACGGTGCTGTGGTAATCAAATTAATTAAGGCCAAAAATACAGTTATAAGGTCAGTCCTAACTATCTACCTTATGAGAAAATGGAAAATGGCATTGGTTTTTAAGAAGGTGATTTCGTTTTTTTAGATTTCTCATTGCCCATACTTCGCAATATCGATATGACAAAAGACACAGTGTTAAAAACTTTCTTACAAATCCAGTGAGAACGGTTTTAAACTAATTCCAGAATCAACGAACTTCGTTATCGGCAGCTATAAACAATTAAAACAGATTTATAGCTAAATCGTTGTAAGTAATTTTGATGAAAGAACTTGAAGAGTCAATTGAGAAAACATTAGAGACTTCCGACCTATCAAATATTAATATAGATTTGGCGGAATTGACTCTTGATGCCATATTGGAAGATGGAATTGCTAAGGATTTACCAATTGTAGGTTCAATAGTCGGTATATCAAAATTCGGGATAAAAGTCAAGGAACAAATATTTTTAAAAAAGGTTCTAAAATTTTTAACCAAATTAAATAAAACTACACCTGAGGAAAGAAGTGAATTTATAAACAGAATTGAACAAACAGAAAAGTATAACAAAAAGGTCGGACTTGCCATAATACTGATACTTGATAAACTTGAAGACCTTGAAAAGCCAGAAATAATTGGAAAATTATTAACTGCCAATATCAAAGAAGAAATTGATTACGAAACTTTTCTAAGAATATCTTATATGGTTCAAAAGGTCTTCTTACCTGATTTAAAATTTCTTCAAGATATTAAGGACGGAAAAGAAGTTTATTATCATAAACAAGATGAACTGTATTTGTCAGGATTAATGATTACAGAAGATACTGGAGGAGCTCGTTTTGACGGAAGAAATATTTACAAAATAAGTCCATATGGCGAGATACTATTAAATATCATAAAAAGTTAAAAAACTACTTACAACAATGTGTCCTATGAAAAGCCCTAGTCCAGTTCTCTAAAGTTAATCAATATTTTCTTTTTTTGCTTAAACCACCTTTTTTCTTTTAATATAACTTGCTCCGCATCCTATGTGGGATACATCTTTTTTTAGGGTTCACCGGCATCTGTATGATCATAAGTTATAATAGGCCCGGCCACTTGCCATAAATTTGTAATCCTCGATGGCTATCGGGGTCACCCACGTTGTTTTGTGGTACAGGTCCTATCTACTGTTTCGTGAGCTTTGTTATTTAATTACTTTTATTCGATTATACCTATCGTATAGGGTGTCTCGGTCTTTATAACCGCCAATGTCCTACTTAGCGGCTTTCTCGCTACTTTGATGATGGTACTCATTGTGTTCTTGCCCTGATGTTCACGGTAATACGCCTGCATGACCGGATCTGCCCGTATCGCCTGCCAGGCGGCCTCCACGAAATACGATCGGATCAAACGGTGGGCCCGCATGCTCATGCCCGTGGTCTTGTAATTGCCGCCACTTTGGTGCACCCCGGGGGCAAGGCCCACATAGCCCGCCAAATGCTTTATGTTGTTGAAACGACGAAGATCGCCCGGTTCGCAGAGTATGCCACAGGCCACTATGCCCCGGATACCCGGGATACTGCGGAGCAACATATAGTCTTTCTTGTAGTTCACCTTGCAATAGCGTCTGAGTCGGGTCGAGACATCCCTGAGCTCTTGGTCCACGAAACGGAAGGAACGCATCCCGCTCTCCAAGGTGGCCTTGGCCGTGGGGTATCGGAACACCGTATCGTCCAACCATTTCCGGTACCTATGGCTCCAATGGTCGTTGTCGAACCCCTCGGGCTCCTTGATCCCGAAGTACAACAGCTGCATCTTGATATAGCTCTCGATCCTTCTAAAATCCTTTACCAGGTCGTTCCTACGCCTGAAAAGACTACGAAGTTCCTCTCTATGGACATCGGGAACATGGATGCCATCCGATCGACCGTCCCTTAACTCCCTACTGATCAGCTGTGCATCTATCCTATCGGTCTTCCTATGGCGCTCCTTCCCCTTGCGGTGGATATCCGCTGGGTTAACTACCAGACTTCGCCGGCCATAGCCCTCGAAACAACGGTGCGCATGATAGCCGCAACAACCGGCCTCGTAGGCCGTGGCAACTTCATAGTCCGGGAAATGTTTTGAAACATAGGTTCGCAATCGTTCCGGATCAGGGGACATGCTGAAGGACTTGCCCGTGAAAAGGTCCGTAACGCAATGCACCTTCCAGCTCCGCTTGTGAATGTCGATACCAATGTATAGCTTTGGATAAGCGGTAATTCGAGGTTCCATATCTTTTCTGATTTTCGTGAATTCTAAAGATACTCGACTTACTGCTTTTTCATAGATGCTATAAAAAATTGCTGGTAAGGGCTTACTCACGAAAATTCCGCTGGAATTTTCTATCTGTGATTATTTACTAACTTTAAGGCTTAAACACGCAACGAAATCATACACTTTACCGATAACGAAACCCTTACTTTCCCTTAAACCGGTAGCTTTTCCATTTTTTAAGAATATTGCAAAATAGACGGTATTTTGTAACATGGTATATTCCTTAGGTCAACATCATGGTCCGTAGTCGCCAAGGCACCCATATATTGATCATCAAAATCGAAGCTTTTTACCTGTAATTTATGGATCGCTCCCAACAAGGAAGGTTTTCTTGAATGAAGCCCATCCATTGAGGGAATTTCTTTAAAAGTATCATCAATACCTTTTCCCGTCGCTTTGACAATAGCCTCTTTTCGGGTCCAAAAAGTATAAAAAATCCGTAAAGGATTTTTGGATTTAAGTAATTCATCTATTTCGGTTTCACTGAATATTTGGGGAAGAACCTGCGAGTAGTCATAGGCGCTATCAATCCTTTCCACATCTACACCCATAGCCCTGTCGCCTAGGGCTATCAAGGCGCGATCACCGGAATGGGAAAGATTAAAAAACATAGCGGGATCGGACGCTAAATAAGGTTTTTTATTGCCATCATTTTGAATAAAGATGTCTTCAGTCATTAAACCAGTTTGCTTTGCCAATAAAAACTTGAGCGCCGAACGGCAAATTATAAATCTATCAACATCTTTTTTATAATGATAACGCCGTGCACGAAGAACCTCGTCCGGTTGAAGAAAACGGATCAAAAGATCAACTTCATCTTCAAAATCCGATAATTCGATTTTAAAAAGTTTCAATCCCGAACGTTTCCAATCCAATTCCGAATAGTCATAAAAAACGATCTTGGATTTGGCACACAATACCTGTGATCGATTATTCCGAGTCATTGTTATCTAATGTATCTTGTAATAGCTTTGCAAAATCCTCAACGTTTGGAGAAATAAACATATCGTTATGATTGCCGGGTACCTTATGCTTTCTAATCCCTTTGGTAGCAAGGCCTTTCCATCCTAAAAACTTAAAGTCATGGGCAAAATACACGTTTTCAGATGCTCGGAACATGTCCACTATTATATCCTGTGGTTCAATAGTATACCGGAAGAATGCCAAACTATGCATTTCGTCAATATTCGTGGAACGATTGAATTGCATTTTAATCTGTTTTTCCTTCCCATATCTAAATTTCAAATACAATCCATTAAATGCAAGTTTTAATAGCCTTACTCTTCTATTGAAATTTTTCTTATTGCTGAACATATTTAAAAAGACAAATGTCAGTTGGCCTAGTTTATATAGCCCGTACATCATCTTTTTCTTGGAAGGTTCGGGATAGTAATAATTGGGATAAACATAACTATCCAATAAGGCAAGTATCTTTACTTTTTTACCCTTGGCCTTTAATTGCTTGTACATTTCAAAGGCAATGATACCTCCAAATGAAAAACCTGCCAGTGAATAGGGACCATTAGGATATACCGTAGTAATTTCCGATATAAAATTAGCGGCCATTGTTTCGACCGTATCGTCAGGTTCGTCGGTACCATCAATACCTTTTGCCTGCAACCCGTAAACAGGTTGATCAACGTCAAGACATTGTGCCAGCTTTTCAAAGACCAAAACATTATAGTTGGCCCCATGCACTATAAAAAGCGGGGGCTTACTACCTTTTGGTTTCATTGGAACAAGGGACTTCCAAGTGGATGATGGATTATCTTCATCTAGTATTGATGCCAGTTCTTTAATGGTAGGATATTCCAATAAAGCGGACAATGGCAATCTCTTATTTGTTTCTTTTTCCAGTAGCGACATCACCCTGACCGCCACCATGGAATGGCCCCCAAGTTCAAAAAAGTTACTGTTCGTATCAATGTCGCCCACATTAAGACACTGTTTCCATATTGCCGCTACAAGTTTTTCATTCTTGGTATTGGGTACGGTAGTACCTGAATATTTTTCTTTGTTCAGTGTTTTGGAAGACAACGCCTTACGGTTTATCTTTCCATTAAGTGTAGTAGGAAATTCTTCTATGACGTTGTACTCCCGGGGTACCATATGATCGGGAAGTTGCTCTTGTAACGTATTTTTCCAATCCTTGAAGTCGTACTGGGGTAAAACTCCATTTTTATCAAGAACGACATGGGCAACAAGGCTGTTGTTCTTTACTAAAACAACCGCACTTTGTATTTCTTCTATGGTATTTAATATTTCTTCAATTTCTTCCAGTTCCACCCGATGCCCCCTTATTTTCACTTGTTGGTCCTTACGGCCCAAACATTGAACGTCACCGGCAGGAAGCAATTTTCCCAAGTCACCTGTCAGGTATAGGGTTTTATGAATCCCTGAACTGAAAGTATCGGGTAAAAACTTACTTGCTGTTAAATCTGGCCTTTTCCAGTAACCATTGGCCACGCCATCCCCACCAATTGCTATTTCCCCTATTGTTCCAGGTGCCACAGGGAGTCCCAGCTCGTTTAAAATATAGATTTGCGTGTTTGCAATGGGATGACCAATTGTTATTAATTCATCGTCAACCGTTATTTTTTTTACCGCGGACCAAATGGTCGTTTCTGTTGGGCCGTACATATTCCAGAGTTCGTCTGCCCTCTCCAGTATTTTTTTGGCCAAATTTATTGGCAATGCCTCCCCTCCGGATAATGCTTTAATCGGTAAATGTTCTTCCCATCCGGCATCCAACAACATTTGCCAAGTGGTTGGTGTGGCCTGTAACATGGTAATGGTTTTATTTTGCAATACCTCCAGTAGTAAACGGGTATCTTTGGCGGTTTCATCATTGGTCAATACCAGTGTAGCTCCCTTTAATAAGGGTAAAAACAATTCTAGACCGGCAATATCAAATGAAATCGTAGTAATGGACAATAACCTGTCGGTTTCCCTTATACCTGGTTCCTGGGCCATACTATAAAGGAAATTGACCAAATTTTTATGGGTAACGGGTACGCCTTTTGGTTTTCCGGTAGATCCAGAGGTATATAACAGGTAGGCTAAAGAGTCATTATCCATAGTTATACTCGGGGCAACAGTGGGATACCTGTCAATTCCGGAAAACAAATCCTTCTGAAGCAATATTTTAGAACCGGTATTTACCTTAGCCAGTATCGCCTCGTTGGTTATAAAAAAGGCTGCCCCAGAGTCTTCCAGCATATAATCCAGTCTTTTAACGGGATAACCGGGATCTAAGGGAAGATACGCGGCACCGCATTGCATAATCGCCATTAAGGTAATTACCAGCTTTTCGGAATGTGGCAGGGATACGGCCACAAAATCACCTGGGCATACTCCTTGTTCAATAAGTTGATGTGCTATACCATTCACCTGTTTTTGGAGGTTTTCATAGGAAATCCGGGTTTCGTTGAATTCAATGGCAAGTTTTTCCGGAGTTTTTCGTGCCTGCTCGGTAAGCAGTCGATTCAAAGGGAAGACAGGATAGGGAACTTGGGTATCATTCAATTTTTGATAAGGAGAATCATCGGCCTTAATAATACTGCCAATGGTACTATCTGGCTTTTGTACAATTCTCATCAATATTTCCACAAAAATACCCATCATCCTTTCTATGGTAGATGGTTTAAAAAGGGAGGAGTTATAAGACCATTCCAAAAGCAGTGCATCCTGCGTTCCGCTAACATTTAAAAAAAGTTCAAAAGCTTCAAATTCCCTTGGATTGGTTTTTAGTTCAAAGGATAATTCCGCAAAAGATATCCGGTCCGTCATTCCCATATCTATATTAAACATCACGGGAACAAGTGGTACACGGGAAGCGTCCCTGACAATCGATAATTTTTGTAACAATTGACCAAAACTCAGGGATTGATGTTCATAGGCATCAAAGAGGTCGGATTTTCGTTGTTTAAGATATTCGTTAAAAGTAGTTGCGACCGAAAGTTTGGTGCGTAAAGGCAATAGGTTAACGCAATGGCCTATTAATTGAGTTTTTCCGGTAAATGATTGATTAGAAGATGGTAACCCTAAAACCAAATCATCTTGGCCCGTTTGCTGATATAAAAAAACCTCAAAAGCCGATATTAAAGTGGTCACTAAACTGCAACCTGCCTTAACACCTACTTTTTTTAAAGAAGCAAGCAATTCGCTATTCAATAAAAAATCTTGTCGATTGCTTTTGAATGTCCGTAGTCGGGGCCTTGGAAAATCCGTGGGCAATGTTACTTGTGGTATGGAATCCGAATATTGCTGAAGCCAAAACTGTTCTATTTTGCCATAATCGGCACTCTGGACGAATTCTTGCTGGTCATCCGCATATTCCGAAAAGCTTTCCGGTTTTGGGAGCTTAGGGGGCCGATTATGAACATGACTGGAATATAAGCTGCCCAGTTCTTCCAAAATAATACCGGTGGACCAACCATCGCAGATAATGTGATGCACGGTAAGCACCAAATGGTGTTCGGCAGCCTTAGTTTTGATGATACCAACTTTAAGGAGGGGTCCCTTAACAAGATCAAACACATGCCGGGCCTCTTCCGAAAGATAATTCTTGAGAGCGATTTCTTTTTCGGTACCATTAAATTGTGAAAAATCCCGATAATCGGGTACGAGCCTCAAATCCTTAAAAACACTCATAAAACGCCCATCTGTACTAAACACGGATCGAAGGGATTCGTGTCGCTGTGTCAAAACGGTGATGGCATTTTCCAAGGCAGGTTTTTTAAGGTCGCCTTTTAATATAAGGGTAACAGATTCATTATATGCCCTGTTAGCATTTTCCCCTCCAATTTTACAGCCAATCCAAATTTCTGCCTGAGACTGAGTAACATGAACTATTTTTTCAAGTACCGGTCCGGCAAAAGGGTTGAATTTATTTTCACCTTTCGAAATAGTGGTTTGGTTGATCATTTTTCCGATATATTCTTATTTAAGAAAATTAAAGCAGGGGCAGAATATTAAGAGACCGTTTTAAAATATGCCGATTATTGTTTTTCATGCTATTGTAGTGCTTTTCCTTAACCACTAATTTTAAACCTTGGCCTTTACGATTTTAAATGCACCCCCTATTACAGAAAGATACACGTCTACCATTTTCGCAATTAAGGAATTCCGTTTAGAAACTTTTGCCTTGACCTCCTTTTGAAACCTTCCCCAATTGGAGGCGTTCAAGGAATCAAGGGCAACAGAAATGGTCATATTCAGCGAACGCGCAGTATGCCACCACCCATTAGGGATAAAAAGTGTTTCCCCAGGTCCCACCGTAAAGGTAATGGGGGTGAGATTAGTGGATAGCGGATATTTAACTGAATCTATATTCTTAATGTCCGGTATTTCCGAAACCCATGAATTGTTTTCTTTAGGATAAACATAGGGTGTTTGTTCAGGCGGAATTACGGTAAATTCCTTAATCCCATAAAGCTGTGTTATAAAAGCATGAAATCCCATATAATCATAATGTACATATGGAAATTGTCCACCGGGACTTCCCAAGAAAACCTCATGGGTATCAACATGTCTTACAAATGGTTTGATCATATTACTATGGGTCCAATCCGGCAGGGCAAATTGAAATCTGGGCAATATATCAGGAATTAGTTCAGGATAGTCTTTGTCAATTTGAAGTTTGCAGGGGTATGGTGCCGGATTTTCAATAGTGGATGTTTTCATTAAGTCGATATACTCCTCAAGTTTGAATCGTTGGCCCTCGACCACAACATCTCGAGAACCATACTCATTTTTAAAAAACTCCGGTGTGAACTTATCTTTTGCCGCCCAATCCTTACAGGCATCCCCTATCACTACAGGCTGACAGGCGAAAAGGTGTTTCTTCGCAAACTCTTTGTAAGTCATGCCATATTTTTTCTCCACAACGTAAGAACCATTATTAACCAATTCAATAACTTTAGTTGCCATTTATTTGCTTTTATGTTTATATATCGATTTTTACGTACTCACCTTCTTTTTTAGCATCCGCAACAAACCAAGCGGGATTCCCATTCTCGTCCATACCAAGCCTGGCGCCATTAACCGGCGGTTTATTAAGTACTTCCGTAGAAGATTTTTTGCTTTCGGGGACTGTTTCCTCAATACATTCGGACTTAAAAATACCTGCCTCGATGAGTTCTTCGATACTGGAAACGCATGCAGTTTTAATTAGGGCTATATCTTCTTCAACATAAGCACTGGTTATAAAACACGGAAAACCGTCCCAAATATGAATCCCTTTATCCCTCATCAAAACAAAAAACAATTCCGAATAGGGTATTTCCTCTAAGAACTTTAGCCGCCATAATGAACCAAAATACATTATCTTCATTGGTAATTTATGCTTTGCAAACTCGGTGTTTAGGGCATTAGCCAATTGTTGGGTAATGTCATTAAGACCATTTTGAAGAGCTTCACCCTTTTCTTTCATGTATTGTAATGATGCTTTTGAGGCAGCAAGGGCCAATGGGTGGCGTACAAATGTACCTGCAAAATAAGTTACCCCTACCTCCGGATAGGAGTTGTCCCCATATTGCCAAAATCCACCATCAAGTGCATCCATATATTTACGGTCACCCAGAATAGCACCAATAGGCAGGCCACCACCGATTACCTTTCCATAGGTAGCCAAATCCGCTTTAATACCGAACATGGCTTGTATACCACCAGGATGCATACGAAATCCGGTAATTACTTCATCAAAAATCAGTACCGTATCCGATGCCTTTGTTATCCCACGAACTTCTTTAAGGAAATCTATGGGCTGAAATTCAGGTCTGCGACTTTGCACAGGTTCTACGAGAACAGCCGCCAATTCATGTGCCCGTTCCCGAATTATCCTTAGGCTTTCCTCGGTCCCGTATTCCAATACCAGTATATTTTGTAAAGATTCCGATAAAATACCGGCCGAAGCTGGGAAAGTTTTTAAATTTTTAGATCCCCGCACAAGTGCCTCATCATTTATTCCATGATACGATCCTGAAAATACGACAATTAAAGAGCGACCCGTAACTGTTCTAGAAATCCGCATTGCGCCTAATACGGCTTCTGAACCCGTATTACAAAGTGCCGCACGTTCATGTCCGGTAAATTCACAAAGTAGTTCACATACCTCCCCTGCCAACGGGTGTTGGGGCCCCACCTCAAATCCATTGTCTACCTGTTGATGAATCACCTCTTTTAAAAAGTTTGGCTGATGACCAAATAAACAAGAACCAAATCCATTTAAAGCATCTATATACTCATTACCATCCAAGTCCCAAAGACGGTTCCCTGAAGATTTCCCAATAACGATCGGATATACGAGTTCTTTCGTTAAAGGTTTAAACCCAGAGACTACCCTGGGATCCGCCATATGGGCGCGATGCTTTTGGGAATAGGATTTGCTACCAGCCGTTTTCCTGTTATAACGATCGATAAGGTCATTCAAAAAAAATTGTTGTTGGGTATTTAATCCCTGAGATTTTCGTTCAATTCGGGGAGATGCGCCAAAAGGTTTTTTATGTTCTTTCTTTTCATCTTCCGATAAATTCACCGCTAAGGGATTAATAGGTGTAACCAAATTATCTTTAGGTTCTACAGGAGCTTTTGGAGCAATTCCGTTGCCTTGTAATAAATCTATTTGTTTGCCCAAAAGCTGAAGTTGCTGTGCTATGAGACCTAAGGCCGTATTTTGATCGCCTTGCGCCGCAAAACCGGCATTAGATATTATCGTTGGGGATTCCGTAGTGTCAGAAGCCACATTGGATACTAATGGTTCGACCGGAATAGCGGTCGGCTTTGGCGCATATTGTTCCGAGGGTAGGTTTTGGTCCAGGTACTCGGCCAATAAGTTTGGTGAGCCCAGTTCATCATTGAGTTGACGAAAGGTTATGGGAAGGTCGAATTCATTTTTACAGGTAATCGCCATTTGTGTTAGAACAAGCGAATCAAGGCCAAGTTCCAAAAAGTTTTGGTCATATTCCGTAGCACCCAATTCTATTCCCGAAGTATTCAAAATTACTTCTGAAATTTTTAAAAGGATATTGTTTTTTCTCATAAATTTTACGGTATGGGCTGTTTTTGGTTTGATTGATCCGTTTTCTTTGGGAAAACCATGAACGATCTTATTTGTAGTTGCTTCTTCCAAAGCTAGGGGTTCTACCCAGCAGGGCTTGCGGTCAAACACATATGAAGGCAACGAAACTTTCTGTCTTGACTGGCCTTTATAGAACGATTTCCAATCTACCCCTACGCCATTTATCCATAACTGACCTACTGCAGATAGTAAAGTATGATAAGAACTTTCGTCTTTTTTTGGAATGGACAAACTGGGTATGGAAATCAGAGGGTTTTCTCCTTTTTTTTGATGCGATAAAGTAGTTAATGCACGACCGGGACCTACTTCCAATACTACCGGGTTTTCCAATTCCATGACCGTTTCCATGGCATCCGAAAAGCGAACAGTTTCCCTAAGGTGGTCTGTCCAATAATCCGGGTCGGTCGCCTCATCATCTTTAAGCCATGTTCCCGTTACCGTAGACACGATAGGCAAGCGAGGTATGTTTAAAGTTACCGCTTTTACTTCTCTTTTAAAAACTTCTAAAATAGGATCCATCATCGCCGAATGAAATGCGTGACTTGTAGATAAAAGCATATTCGGAATACCTTCGGCCTTTAAGGCTTTTACAAAACTTTCAATATCCTTATCAGGGCCGGATACTACACATAATCTGTCTGAATTTATAGCGGCAATTGAGAGGGTATCGGGAAGTAAATCGGTTAAAATGTCCGCAGTTGCCCGCACAGACAACATACTGCCCGTAGGCAACTCACTAACGAGTTGTCCTCGTATGGCAATTAAGCGTAATGCATCCGGTAAAGTAAAAATACCGGACAAATGGGCCGCAACAAACTCTCCAATACTGTGGCCACATAATAAAGTAGGCCGTACTCCCCAACTTATCCAAAGTTGAGAAAGGGCATATTCAACAACAAATAAAGCAGGCTGTGTAAATCGAGTATCCTTTAACCTATTTTCGGAATCGGTCGAATTGGTCTCGGGATAAATTATTTGTCGAATATCTAATTTTAATTCTTCTTTTAACAGTTTGGCACAATAGTCAACAGCTTCTTTAAATACCTCTTCTTGTTCATAGAGTTCCCTGCCCATTTGCAGGTATTGGGAACCCTGACCGGGAAAAAGAAATGCCAATTCACCGGGCACTTCCTTTAAGTTATTGGTCTTGACAGCTTTATTTTCCTTGGATAACAGGCTTGTAGCAACATCCCCTGTTTTGCCCACCAATGCAAAACTTCTGTGGTTAAAAATATCCCTAGTTGTATGCAATGCGTACGCAACGTCCGCCAACTGCTCGTTAGAGGAGGATTTCAAATAATTACCTAATGCTATTTGGTAACCTTCCTGGCTATTTTGAGTTTTGGAAGACCATGAGAGTAGTTGAACCGGCCTACCTAATGAAGAAGGTAATTGTTTTGTCTTATATTCCCCTACAATAACATGTACATTGGTTCCACCAACGCCAAAAGAGCTGATTCCCGCTCTTCTAGGACCATTGGAATTCCAATCGCTCAAAGTATGGTTTACGAAAAAGGGGCTATTTTCAAAATCAATAGCCGGATTAGGTTGCTTAAAACCTAGAGAAGCAGGTATCTTACCGTGCTTCATGGCCAATACGGTTTTAATCAATCCGGCAACACCAGCTGCAGCCGTAAGGTGCCCCATATTACTTTTAATGGATCCGAGCGCACAATAACCATTGGAAGATTGTTCACCAAAAGCCATGTGAAGCCCTTCTATCTCAATCGGATCTCCTAAGGGGGTCGCGGTACCATGGGCTTCTATATAGCTGATATCCTTTGGATCAGTCCGTGCATCTTTCAGCGCACTATTGATTGCCCCTGCCTGCCCTTCAACACTTGGAGCTGTAAAGCTTCCTTTGTTACCGCCATCATTATTGATGCCAATCCCCTTGATAATGCCATGGATGGTATCACCATCTTTTTTTGCGTCCGCTAAGCTTTTTAACAACACCACACCTGCACCATCACTAAAAACGGTTCCCTTGCCTTCTGCATCAAAAGAACGGCAATGACCATCTGGGCTTAGCATAGACCCTTCCTGGTAAAGGTGACCGCTATTCATAGGTGAAGTGATACTGACACCTCCGGCCAAAGCCACATCACACTGCCCATTTCTGATTGCCTCTGTAGCTTCGGCAATTGCGAGAAGTGAAGTAGAGCAAGCGGAATGAACACTAACGGCAGGCCCTTTAAGGTTCAAATGATACGCCGTACGCGAAGCAATGTAGTCTTTTTCATTGACCGTATTTGCTTGAAAATGCCCTACAGTATCGAGTATTTTTTTATTCGGGAGTACATTGTTTTTATAATAAGTATTCGTTCCGGTACCTGCATAGACACCTATGCTACCGGTATAGTGCCTTGGTAAATAACCCGATTGTTCCAAAGCCTCCCAAGCTATTTCTAAAAATAACCGCTGTTGCGGATCCATTGCCTCGGCCAGTTTTGGATTAAGTCCAAAAAAGTGGGCATCAAACTCTTTGGCAGAAGGGACAACACCACGAGCTTTTACATAAAGTGGGTCGTTTCGCAATGCTTCTGGAATCGTTTTATCGAGTTCTTCGGGTGTAAAAAAGGATATTACCTCCTTTCCGTTTTTAAGAACCTCCCATAACTCATCTATAGTCAATGCTCCGGGAAATCTCCCCGCCATCCCAATAATGGCGATATCTCCCGATAATCTTTTTTTTGCCCGTTTTGATGGAACAGTAATAGAAGACGTTTTTCTATCTTTCTCCAGATACTCTGAAATTGCCGAAGTGGTCGGATATTGATAAATTTTAATCGTCGGAACCTCCAGATCAAGGCGTTCCCTCATTAAGGCAGAAACTTTTTGGGACAAAAGGGAGTTCCCTCCCATTTCAAAAAAATTGTCATCAATACCGATATCAGGTATCCTTAACAGTTCACTCCATATTTTTACAATTCCTTTTTCAAGGGGTGTACGCGGTTTTTTGAAAAGTGGAGCAGAACCCGGCCTATTATATTCAGGGGGAGGTAGTGCCTTTTTATCTATTTTTCCGCTAGATGTTTTGGGGAAATCCTCGACCCGGATATAAAATGCCGGCAGCATATAATCGGGAATTAAGGTTGCAAGCTGTTGACGAAAATCGACCGTATCCCAAGGTTGGGAATTTGACTGAAAATATGCAATCAACTGGGTTTGCCCCGCAATATGATTACTTGCAAGGACCACGGCCTGCTGAATACCAGGCAATGTATTGAGCGCAAGTTCTACTTCCGCAAGTTCTATTCTATGACCTCTAATTTTTACCTGGTCATCTTGCCGGCCCAGAAACTCAATATTGCCATCCGGTAAATACCGGGCAATATCACCCGTGCGATATACACGAATATGATTATTTTCAGGGGTTTCCATGAAAATAAACTTTTCATCCGTTAACTTTTCATTGTTTAAATAACCTTCCGCTAAACAATCCCCGGCAATACAAAGTTCCCCAGACTCACCTGTAGGCACTAGTTGTTGCTCCCGATCAAGTATAAAAATTGATGTATTGGCAATCGGTTTTCCAATTGTTGGCAAAACCGGCCAATTAACCGGATCACCTTCTAATCGCAACTCACTTACTACGTGACATTCCGTAGGTCCATATTGATTATACAATACACAATCACTTATTTCCGAAAAAAACCTGCTTATCTGCGAGGTAATTTTGAGTTGTTCGCCCGCTGTCATAATTTCCTGAAGACAAGATGGGAAACGCATTGTACTTATAGCCGTTTCGGCCAAGGCTTGGAGCGCTACAAACGGAAGGAACAACCTGTTTATGGATTTATCTTCTATAAAGTTCAAAAGTGCAGCCATATCCAACCTTAAGGTATCATTTATCAAGACAAGAGTCCCCCCAATACTTAGGGTAGACATAATCTCCTGAAACGACACATCAAAGCTCAGTGGCGCAAATTGCAAAGTGCGCGTACCCCTGGTGGCACTTGAATTTTTGTTCTGCCAGTTAATTAAGTTAACAGCTGCTTTTTGCCCCATACATACACCCTTAGGTTCGCCGGTAGAGCCTGAAGTATATAGAATATAAGCTGGATTATCCGAATTTAGATCCAATGGCTTGGATTTGGAAGGAACCTCGTCATCATGACCGGGCAATAATTGAAGTCCCAACTGTAAAACCGATGCTTCATCGGCTTTTGTAGAAAAGCAAAAAGAAACGTTGGAATTGTCGATAATTCCTTGTAGACGACTTTGGGGATATCCTAAATCTATGGGGAGATATGCCTTCCCCGCTTTCAAAATCGCCAATAGCATTATCACCTGATCGACACTCCTGGAGGTAGGAATACCAATTATTTTTTCATCGGCGGCATGTTCCATAACCGCATGATGTAACTTAGCTACCGCTTCCTCAATATATTGGTATGTGAATTCAGTGGTTTCTGAAATTACACAGATTTCATTAGGACACGATCTCACAGTCTGCTCAAAAAGCAAGTAAACGCTATTAAGCTTATTCATTCCCTTTTAATTATACCTATGGATCAAGGTTTAAGAAACTAATTTAATAAAGGGAGGCAAGAATGATCAAAATTATCGATGAACGATAGTTTTAGATGGCTTAAGCATAAAATGTATAGTTTTCGGAATCAAAAATTTAATTTTTTGCACCGATAAAATTCATAAAACAAATGTTGCCTTCGAGTGTTTTTTTTGAAGAATGCCAAAATTCAAAACCTGAATTTTTAAATAGTTTTGGGTAATTATGAGAAAAAGAACGTTCAGTGCCATATACCTGGGAATGAGGATTTTTAACAAAATCATGATTGATTCCGTTCGGCTCGATGGCGACGAATATAATCTTTCCCAAACTGTTCAATCTTATTAGAAAATCCTGTAATTTCTGCTCCGTAAAGTACTCCAACACGCCCATAAAGGTTAAAAAAATGGTATTTCCTTGACCATGCTTATCAACCCAATCAAAAGCATCCGAGGTTACAAACTCAAGTTTAGGATTCTTCTTGTAATACCTTGTATTGTTATTGGTTTGAACTTCACTTAAATCTATGCCAATGAATTTATCCAATCCGTGAAATTTTGTACTTAAATAATCCAGAACCCGTCCATTTCCCGTGCCAATTTCTACAAGGGTATGGTAGCCTTCATTTTGTTTTGATAGTTCTTCTCCCAATAAATCAAAAATAAAATCACAAAAAGGTAAATTGATATGTTCTAACCGCTTATTGTTCGCATCAAAAAAATCAGCTCCTTTATTCGCCCAATAATTCTCATGAAATTCCGCCAATTCCTTAAAATTGCCTTTTTTCTCTGTTTTTTTGAGTATTGCCCTACGCATCAATCGTTCCTTTACGGATAGATCATTTTTCATAACCAGGGTCATTCCCTTTTTTGATAATTCCCTTGCTTTATGTGGTTGAAGAAATACAAGTAAGTTCCCCAAGGTATTTGAGAGAATGTTAATTATTATGGTTCTGATTTTATTCTTCATAGAAATAAATTAAGCTTTTAGGATCGAAAGATGGGTTTACAGGTATTTGTGTTTCAAAACATAAAGAAGCTAGAGAACAACCCTTTATGTACGGTGTACCCAACAAAGATAAAATTAGAAATGGAAACCGTTCCATTTATTCCGAAAACAAGAAGAGGTTTTATATAAACCGTTCCGGTGGCCATGTCAAAGTCCAAAGAAAAGACATAGCTTCCCTGCTATTATTCGGAACTCGAAAAATGGGCCAAGGAACCGGGGATGGGCATTGCGTTCCGGAAACGGGAAACGCCAAGCGAAAGTCATGACCTTTACCGAAAGAACTGTTAAAAGCTTTCTTACAAATCAAATGAGAATGATTTGAAGTTGATTTTAGAATCAACGAACTTCGTTATCGGCAGCTATAAACAATTAAAACAGGTTTATAGCTAAATCGTTGGCAGTACTAAAAAAATTCACTTTCATAAAATTTTGAAAAACAATTAAATGTACATATATTTGTACTTATTATAACACACTATTATGTTAACTACAAGTGCATCGGATTTTAGAAAGGATATCAAATATTACTTAGATAAAGTTGTGCGAAATTTTGAAACTTTGATTATCAATCGAGGGAAAGATACTGGAGTTGTAGTAATGTCGTTGAGTGAGTATAACTCATTAATGGCAACAAATCACGAATTATCTTCAAAGAAAAACGAATTAAGATTAGATTCAGCGATAGAAAAGCTAAAAAAAGGAGATTCCTTTACCAAAGATTTAACCCAAGATTAAAATGAAATATATTTTCGTAGATGAATCTTGGGAAGATTATCTATATTGGCAAAAGACAGATAAAAAGAAAGTTAAAAAAATCAACGAACTACTAAAGGATATAGCAAGAAATCCTTTTGACGGAATCGGAAAACCTGAACCGTTAAAACATAAATACTCCGGATTTTGGTCGAGAAGAATTGACAGTGAACATCGACTGATTTATAAATATAATGAAGGAGAAATTTTAATTGCTAAATGCAGATTTCATTACGATTGATAAAATTACTACTGCCAACGGTTATATGAGACCGATAATGAAACACTTACTTTCCCTTAAACCGGTAACTTTTCCATTTTTTAAGAATATTGTAAAATAGACGGTATTTTGTAACATGGTACATTCCTTAAATCAATAGCATGGTCCGTAAACGCTAAGGCACCCATATATTGATCATCAAAATCGAAACTTTTTACCTGTAATTTTGTCCTCGAATTAGTTGACTTTTACAGAAATGACAAAAATTTTATGTTAAAAACTTTCTTACAAATCCAGTGAGAACGGTTTTAAATTAATTCCAGAATCAACGAACTTCGTTATCGGTAGCTATAAACAATTAAAACAGATTTATAGCTAAATCGTTACCAAACATTAGAGAAAATCGATGAAATTAAAATTAATATTTCCATATCCAGCTTGGAAAGAAGTATCTGAAAAATATTTCATCACAATTCATCGAAACAAAATTCATAATTATATTGGACTTCATCCTTTAAGAAAATCTATTGGTTTTGGCGAACAAGAGAAATCTAAAAAATTCATAAACTCATTTTATAAGATTTACAAGTTAGACAAACTTGACCGAAAGGAACTGAATACTAAAGCTACGCACGAGATAGTTTCACAAGAACTACATAATACTGTTCAAGGACATAAATATTGTCTCAAACTGAATTGGTTTCAAGAATTTTATATTAATTGGTTTCACAAAAAATATATAATCCAATCGTTAGATTTTAAGAAGAGTATTCTAACTGGATTTGCAGGTGCTATTATTGGAGCTTTGGTAACATTGGCTTTTCAAACCAACCAAAACACAAACAACGAAACGAATATTCCTGTTAAAAAGGAAATTGAAAACCAGAATGAACAAAAACCAATTATTAAACTAACCGAATTTCAAGATGGACGTTGGATAAGTACAGTAGACTCGCTTGCTGGAATTGAAATTAAAAACGGAAAATGGATTATGTTTTATAAAGGAATGGAAACTGACTCTTCCGATATTTACGATTTTAAAATACGAAGAGAATACATAAAGGAATTAGGAACTGAACATAAACCTTTCGAATTTTTAACAATAACAAATGATTCTGACACTTTAGAATATTCTATACTTGAATACAGTAATGAATTATTGAGTTTGAGCTATATTCCGAGAGGAAACACTCTAAACTATAAACCTGAAAAATAAAAACGTTTGGTAACAATGTATAAACGCAATTACGGCGTCCTCGATAGCTATCGGGACGACTACGTCCGAATCCACTCGGAATTGCCTAAGTCTGTGCTAAACCGAAAATAATCGCAAATTAACCCGTAACAGACGGTTATACGGATCGTTGTAGCCAATTAAAGCAAAAAATGAGCGAATTAAAAAGTAAAATATTTAAAGAGAAAGCATTTTGGGTAGGAACATTTTTAGGTGGACCATTAGTTGCAGGTTATTTATTCTCTGAAAATTTTAAAGCCTTTGGAGAAAAAGATAAAATAACCCCAACTTGGATTATTACAATTGTAGTTACAATAGTTGTTTTTGGAATTGCTTTTATGATTCCTGAAAACGTTAATATTCCAAATCAACTAATACCAATAGCATATTCCGCAATTGCATATGGACTTTTTAAAAAGTATCAAGAAAATCAATCTAATGAACATATTGAATCTGGTGGTGAATTTTATAGTTGGTGGCGAGTTA
The DNA here is from genome assembly GCF_047345125.1 of Maribacter spongiae. Taxonomy (NCBI): domain Bacteria; kingdom Pseudomonadati; phylum Bacteroidota; class Flavobacteriia; order Flavobacteriales; family Flavobacteriaceae; genus Maribacter; species Maribacter spongiae. The sequence goes on from NZ_JBLFEQ010000010.1 coordinate 53,544, forward strand.
TTGGAATTTCAATAATAGGTTTATTAATAACTATAATTCCAATTTTTGGAACAGCCTTCGCTATGGATTCAATGGAACAATCTCAAATCTCGACCAAATATTACGGAGTTAATGTTAAACACGAAATTTCATATAATTCTGAAAGTATTAGTGAAACAGAGATAGATAAAATAGCAGACGGTTTTAGAGAAACCGGTTTTTTTGACTTATCTGTAGCAAAATATGTATACGCTGAAAAAGAGAAAAATAAATATATAATCTCAATTTCGGTTATTAAAGGAATTGAAAATGACAATACCGCACTTGAGCCTTTTATAGATTTAAGAAAGCAAATGGATAACTACTTCCCGAATAAGAAAATTGAATTTAATTTAACTGTAGATTATCTCGACAACATAATTAAAGTACTAAAATAACTGGCTACAACCAGTAGTTGGCAACAATTACTAAACTATGAAAAAAACGATTTCAATTTTAACTGTAATACTACTTATCTCTTGTAATTTAAAACAAAATACTAGTTGCAATTTAAAAGGAAAAACTAACAACTTAAAAGATGGAACTAAATTATATTTAGTAAATCCATTAAATAATAAAAGAGTTGATTCTTCTGTGGTAAAAAATAATACATTTTTGTTTGATATTGTATTAGAAAACGCTCCATCATTGTATGTATTAGAAAATAAATCTGAATATAAATATTTGTGGATAGAAAATAATTCAATGACTTTTGATGCTTCTAAGACAGATTTTAACAATGCCAAAATTACAGGTTCAAAAACACAAGATATATATCAAAAACTAAACGAGACTAAAAACAGCCTCTCTGAAAAAGAAAAACAAAAAGTAGATATTGAGTTTATTGAAAAAAATCCTGACAGTAATATTAGCAGTGTTTTATTATGGCTCAATATGAATTCACTTGGCAAAGAAAAAACCACTGATTTTTTAAAAAAATTATCATTAAATAATAAAAATTCTGAGTTTGGAAAGGTAATTTCGGATTATATCAAATTAAATGAAGATGTAAAAATTGGAGACCATTTCATAGATTTTGAAATGAATGATATTAATGGTAATTCTAGAAAACTCTCCACTTTTAAAGGAAAAACAATACTTCTTGAATTCTGGGCTTCTTGGTGTGGACCTTGTCGTCAAGAAAATCCAAATCTTTTAAAAACTTACGAAGAATTCAACACTAAAGGATTTGAAATATTTGCTGTATCCTTAGATAATAATAAGAATAATTGGATAAAAGCAATTAAGGAAGATGAACTCAAATGGGAACACGTTAGTGACTTAAAAGGAAATTCAAATACTGCTGCGCTTATTTATGGAGTTCATAGTGTGCCAAATAATTTTTTAATTGACGAAAATGGGATTATTATAGCTCAAAACTTACGGGGAAATGAATTAAATAATAAACTAACAGAAATTTTTAATTCTGATAGATTGAATTCGCTAGACATAATTAGTTCTAAATTTTTTAAAACATTAAATACATCTAATATTGAAGAAATAAAAACCTTTTTTTCTTCTTCAATAATAGAACAATTAACTGATAATGTACTTCAATCAATCATTACTAAAATTAATTATCCTCAGGAGCTTAAGCTTGTTGATTCTAAAGTTGCATCTGGAAAGAATAATACTTCTAACCTAAAACTTAGGTATAAACATTTGAAAGAAAGTTTGTATTATATAAATATAGTTTTTGACAAAGAAAATAAAATAGAAAAGTTATTCTTTGAAAACATTTAATAGACGGATTAAAAAAAAAATTGAATGTCCGTAATCAATCATAAACCTCATTGTTAACCTGAACTTGTTTCAGGTTCTCAACATAAAATAGCAATATTTATAGGTGTTATGAGATGCTGAAACGAGTTCAGCATGACATCAAAAACAGTATTATGACACAAAACGGACAATCAGAAAAAAAAATAACAGTTGCCAACAAAGTATATAAAAAATTGCTAGTTTTAGCTTATCCAATGTTAGTTGCTTTGTTTGCTTGCTTCTGATTTTCCTACGGAAAATTCTCGTACACAAACACGCAACTTTCCATATACATAACCGATAACGAAACTCTTATCCCCTTTAAAGTTTACTCCCTATTTAAAACATAGATTACCAACTCCCTTAACTCCTCTTCCAAATTGTTTTCAGGGTAGGGCTTTCCGGCCTGCCCGTACCAATAGCCTGCATTAAAACGGTCGCCCTCCTTTCTATGCAGATAGGCATGGATCCAACTCCCTAAATGGTCATGCATATCCTGTGCAATGTTATGGGAGCTTTCCCAATCGCCTTTGGCCTCATACCATAGGGCCTTTAAGGCTTCCGGCCAGATAGACGGAGCTTGGGGCAATGACCGTGTTTTTTCAAATTCAGGAAAATCCTTGGGTATCATAGGGTTATTTATTTAAGCAACTTTTTAATAACAAGACTTTATACAAAAACCATCGATAAAAAAAGAACGGAAAACATCCCCAAAATAAGCCATAAACATTTTTAAAGCATGCCCAAAAAGTCCTGTTCCGAAATAATGGGAATGCCCAATTTCTCCGCTTTGGTACGTTTGCTGGGACCCATTTTGTCCCCCGCCACCAGATAACCGGTTTTTGAGGATATGGAAGATCCCACCTTGCCCCCATTGTCCTCTATCATTTTTTTTAATTCGTCCCGGCTTACGGTTTCAAAGACCCCGGAAACTACAAAGGTATTTCCGGTCAATACATCGGTTTGGTTTTTCAATTTATCCGCGGAAAGCTCAAATTGGACTCCCTTGAGCATTAGGCGCTCTATGGCATTTCTATTTTTTTCATTGGCAAAAAATGCGACCACACTCTGCGCAATGCGCTCCCCTATTTCATCCACTGCGGTCAATTCTTCCAGCGTAGCGATTTTTAGGGCTTCTATATTTTTATAGGCCCTGGCCAACTTTTTGGCTACGGTTTCCCCAACATAACGGATGCCCAGGGCAAACAATACCCGTTCAAAAGGTACTTGTGTAGAAGCGGCGACCCCATTGATCAAATTCTCCGCGGATTTCTCCGCCATACGTTCCAAAGGAAGTATCTCTTCCTTGGTCAGGTCATACAGGTCGGCATAATCGTTTATCAATCCTTCCTTGAACAATAGCTCTACGGTCTCTCCGCCCAAACCTTCTATATCCATGGCCTTTCTGGAGATATAATGCTGGATACGACCTGTTATCTGTGGTGGGCAACCATACTCGTTGGGGCAATAGTGCTTGGCATCGCCATCGGTACGCTCTAAACGTGTATGGCATTCCGGGCATTCGGTAATGTATTGTACGGGTTCCGAATCCAAAGATCTTTTGGATCGATCTACCGCAATGATCTTGGGAATGATCTCTCCTCCTTTTTCTACAAAAACGGTATCCTTTTCACGAATATCCAATTTTGCTATCTGATCTGCATTGTGGAGGGAGGCCCGTTTGACCGTGGTTCCCGCCAAAAGTACCGGTTCCAAATTGGCGACCGGGGTTATGGCCCCTGTACGCCCCACCTGATACGTGATTTCATTCAACACCGTAAATACCTGTTCCGCCTTAAATTTGTAGGCCAGGGCCCAACGGGGTGATTTGGCCGTATGGCCCAACTCGTCCTGATGCTGAAGGTTGTTGACCTTGATCACCACACCATCCGTTTCATAAGGCAAATCGTGTCGGTTGGTATCCCAATGTTCTACAAATTCCAATACCTCATCCGTAGTTTTGCACAACTTGGCCACCGTAGGTACTTTAAACCCCCATGCCCTGGCCTTTTCCAACATTTCAAACTGGGTAGAAATATTCGTGTTCTTTCCAACGATGCTATATAAAAGACATTCTAAAGGTCTTTGGGCGACCAATGAACTGTCCTGCAGTTTCAAACTCCCGGAAGCGGTATTCCTGGGGTTCATATAAGGTTCTTCCCCATTGGCCACACGCTCCTCGTTCATTTGGGCAAAACCGTCAAATGGTAAAACGATCTCCCCACGGATATCGAATTTTTCGGGATAATCGCCTTTTAAACGTAACGGTACGGATTTGATGGTCTTTATATTCGTCGTCACATCATCGCCCTGAAAACCATCGCCACGGGTCACGGCACGGACCAATTCCCCATGTTCATAGGTAATACTTATGGATGCCCCATCATACTTTAGTTCACAGGTATATTCTACAGGAACATCGCCCAGGTTTCGCTGGATACGCTTTTCCCAATCCTCCAAATCTTCCTTGGAATAGGAGTTGGCCAAAGAATACATACGATGCTCGTGTACTATGGTCTCGAAATTTTTGGTAATCATGCCCCCTACCCGCAAGGTGGGCGAATTGGCATCATAAAACTCGGGGTGTTCACCCTCCAATTTCTGAAGTTCCTTCAATTTCATATCAAATTCAAAATCCGAAATGGTGGGACTGTCCAATACATAATAATTGTAATTATGTTCACGCAGTTCGTCCCGAAGTGCATTAATCTGAAACTCAATATTCATCTATAATTGTTCTTTATTGATCCATTTGGGCAACGGAAGCGGTCTGTAATTTTCCATTTTGTCGATTAATTTTTCAATATCCGTATCTTCCATGACCATCGTATAACTTTCCTGCGCCACAAAGCCTTTGCCGACCATTTTCCTGAGCATTGCCAACAGTTCATCATAAAAGCCGTTGGTGTTCAGAATACCGATCGGGTATTGGTGCAATCCCAATTGTGACCAGGTAAGCATTTCAAAAAACTCCTCTAAAGTACCATAACCTCCGGGCAACATAATAATAGCATCGGACAGCTCATGCATTTTCAGCTTGCGTTCGTGCATGTTTTGGGTAACGATCAATCGGGAAAGCGAATCGTGGAATACTTCTTTCTTCTTTAAAAATTCCGGGATGACCCCGATTACCGTCCCACCTACATCCAAGGCACCCTGGGCTATCTTTCCCATAACACCGATCTTTGCACCGCCGTATACTAACCTTATGTGTTGTTTTGCCAAAAATCGACCCAAAGCATACGCTTGGGCAGTGTATTCCCGCTCCAAACCTTCACTACTCCCACAAAAGACCACAACGCTTTTCATCCGCTCATTTTTAAGGTTTATCCCTTTCTTGCTTTTAGCATCCGGTCGTTCCCGAACATATCCTTTCGCAATTCAATATCCTTAAAATTATAATTTTTGAGCAGTTCTATCATTTCTTTTCCTAAATATTGATTGATTTCCAAAAATATCCACCCATCCTGGGAAAGGTTATGTTCACCAAAGTTTAAAATATGCCCATAAAACAATAATGGGTTTTCGTCCTCCACAAATAAAGCGATATCGGGTTCATGGTCTTTTACATTATTGCGCATTTCCACCTTTTCCTGCATACGTACATAAGGGGGATTGGAAACAATGATATCAAACTCAAGGTCAAGGTCAAGGTCAAGGTCAAGAATATCCGCCTGAAAAAAATCAACGTCCACCTTATTCGCCTTTGCGTTCATTTTTGCAGTATTCAAGGCTTCTGTTGAAATATCCAACGCCTTCAGGTTTACATTTTTCATGAACTTGGCCAATGCGATCGGAATACATCCGCTTCCGGTACCCATATCCAGAATAGTTATCGGTCTATGGGAAGTCTTTACATCACTCAATATCCAACGCACCAATTCCTCCGTTTCTGGTCTAGGGATAAGTACGCCGGGCCCCACTTTAAGGTCCATCTCCATAAAATGCGCAGTACCCATAATATATTGAATGGGTTTTTCTTCTTTTAACTGGCTCAAGGCCTCGAAAATCAGGCTTTCCTGTTCTTTGGTGATTATATAATCCGGTTGAACCACTAAGATGAATCGTTCCAAATTAAAATAATGTGCGATCAACAGATAGAAGAAACTGGCCGTTTCTTCTTGTCCGTATATTACATCCAACTCCGTATGAAAGATATTTTTGATTTCCCTAAGCAGCATTGTCATATGTCTTTGATCATCCAAACCGGACAGGAATAATGTCCCGTATTTCCCATAGGGGCATCAATATAGGTAAATCCCGATTTTTGATATAATTTCTGGGCAGCCTCCATATAGGGCATGGTCTCTAAATAGCATTGGTCAAAACCAAATTCCCGGGCCCTTTCCAAACACACATTCATCATTTGGGTTCCCAGGCCCCTTCCCCGGGCCGCTTCTAAAAAATACATTTTTTGAAGTTCGCACACATTGCCCTCAAAATTATCCAATTGCGCCACTCCGGCACACCCTATTATTTTTCCATCCTCTTCAATAACAAAATAAGTGGCCCTGGGCACATTATAATTTTCATACATATGATCTAACGCTTCATCGGCATAGGCCGTACCCACTTTTGGTACGCCCAGATCTACCAAAACCTTACGGACGACCTTTGCCACTTCTGGGTTGTCATTCTTTTGTATTTCCCGTATAACAGCACTTCCCATGTTATTTTCGGTATAGCTTTAAAGTGTTATTTTTGATGAGTGAATATACATGAAATGACCATAAGGATAAAGTGGGATCTACAGAAAAAACAGGATAATGTCAACAATATCTGAACATAGCACTCCCTTATTGCATGTTGATGAAAAGCACATGTTACGCAGTATCCAAATTGCCAAAAACGGACTGGGTTTTACCGCTCCCAATCCCATGGTAGGATGTGTAATCGTTCATGAAGGAAACATTATCGGCGAAGGGTTTACCAGCCCCTATGGAGGTTCCCATGCCGAGGTAAATGCCATTAACGCCATTGCCGATGTATCCAAGTTGGAAAAATCCACACTCTATGTAACCTTGGAACCTTGTTCTCATTTTGGCAAAACCCCGCCCTGTGCGGATTTCATCATAAAACACAAAATCCCAAAAGTTGTTATAGGGCTTAAAGACCCCCATAAAAAAGTAGCGGGAAAAGGAATTGAAAAGCTTAAAAACGCTGGCTGTACGGTAAAAGTGGGAGTGGCAAAAGAAGCCTGCCGGGAGCATCACAAACGTTTTTTGACCTATCAAATCAAAAAACGCCCTTTTATTATTTTAAAATGGGCAGAGACCCAAGACGGGTTCATTGCGCCCGAACATAACCAACGAAATGAAAATCCCGAACCCTATTGGATTACCAATCCGTTCTCAAGACAACTTGTACACCAGTGGCGAAGTGAAGAACAGGGTATTTTGGCAGGCACCAATACGATTCTGGCGGATAACCCTAAACTGGATGTCCGGGATTGGACGGGAAAATCCCCCGTTCGTATCGTTTTGGATGCAAAAGGAAAGCTATCCAAAAAATTTCATGTGATGGACGGTTCACAACCTACCATGGTATTTACGTCACTTGAAAATCCCAAAGGGGATATGGATGGAATTGAATACAGGACCATTGATTATAAAAAGGACATGGCCTTTCAAATCTGTGAGGAGCTATATCGGTCAAATATGCAAAGTATTATTATAGAGGGAGGGGCACAGACCCTGCAAACGTTCATTGATGCCGGATTATGGGACGAAGCCCGTATATTCAAAGGTCCGTCCATTTTTAAAAATGGGGTCGGGGCCCCAAAAATTTCAGGAAGTACCGTGTACTCCAGATACATTCGAGAAGATCAACTTACTGTCCTAAAAAATGATTAAAAACATCATCTTTGATTTTGGCGATATTTTTATCAATTTGGATAAAGCCGCTTTTTTTAAGGCCATGTTCCGTTTGGGTTGTACTACGTTGACCCCGGAACTAGATGTTCTGTCCAAAAACTATGAAATGGGCCTTATAAGTTCCCGAGAATTTACCTTGGACATACAAAAGGTTTTCCCAAAGGTTACGGAAAAGGCAATCCGTTCCGCATGGAACTCCATGATATTGGATTTTCCGGAATATCGTTTGGAATTTATAAGGCAATTAAAATCGGAAAACAAGTACCGCCTCTTCCTTTTAAGTAATACCAATGCATTGCATATAGATCATGTAATCAAAACCATGGGAAAAGGCAGGTATCTTAAATTCAAAAATTGTTTTGAGCAATTTTACCTTTCGCATGAGATTCATCTACGAAAACCAAATGGCGATATTTACGAGTTTGTCCTGAAGGAAAACAATTTGATCGCCCGTGAAACTTTTTTTATTGACGATACCAAAGAGAATACGGATACCGCCGAAAGCATGGGAATTAGATGCTGGAACCTTAAGGTAGGGAAAGAGGATATTGTTCAATTAACCAACAAGCTATAAATGTTTTATCTCATACTCAGCGTTCTTTTTTCGAGTCTTATTTTTGTGATCTTCAAACTGTTCAGTGTTTATAACATTCAAACGCTTTATGCTATTATAACCAATTACATTGTAGCGTGCCTTGTAGGTTTAATAGTATATACCGGGGATATGTATTTGATGGGGATTCCCTCAAAAAAATGGTTTTTGGGGGCTATGGCCTTGGGGGTATTGTTCATTATCGTTTTTAATCTTATGGCCGCCACCTCCCAACGATTGGGGGTTTCGGTCGCATCCGTAGCTACAAAAATGTCTTTTGTAATGCCGGTAATCGTTGGGGTTTTGTTATATAAAGAAGTACTGGGGAGCATAAAGATCATTGGAGTTTTAGTCGCTATTTTAGCCGTTTATTTGGCTTCCCTTAAAGAAAGGGCCATAAAATTCCGCTCTTCGATGCTGGTCTTGCCCTTATTGGTATTTTTAGGTTCTGGTTTGATCGATACTGCTATAAAGTACTTTCAGGAAACCTTGGTGCCACAAGAGGAATTCCCCATTTTTTGCGCAACGGTTTTTGCCGCTGCCGCAGTCACGGGGCTTTTGTTCATCGGCATTAGTGCCATAAAAAAACCAATAAAAAAGAATTTTAGAAACGTATTGGGAGGCATAACATTAGGTGTTCCCAACTTTTTCTCGATCTACTTTCTTTTAAAAGCATTGCAATTTGAAGGGCTTACCAGCGCGGCCATTTTCACCTTGAACAATGTTGCCATTGTAATGCTTTCAACTATTTTTGGCATACTGCTCTTTAAGGAACGTCTAAGTGTAAAGAATTGGATAGGAGTGGGAATGGCGGTAATCAGTATCCTGCTGGTCGCTATATTCTAAATTGAACCCTAGTTTTTGAGCAATGAATACGAGCAATGGAAATAAAAGATACGTATAGGACCATTTCCAAGGCCTCCGAGGAAGTGCTTTTTAAGGATAGAAAAAGTAAGTTTTTTGGATATGCCTTCCCTATTGAAAGCGAAGAAGCCGTAAAGGATCACATTGATCGGTTAAGAAAACAACACCCTACGGCAAACCATGTATGTTATGCCTGGCAAATAGGTACATCTACCATAAGCTACCGTGCAAATGATGATGGGGAACCCAATAATTCTGCGGGAATGCCCATTTACGGTCAAATACAATCCTTTCAACTCACTAATATATTAGTAGCCATAGTCCGTATTTTTGGTGGCACCAAACTTGGGGTGGGCGGTTTGATAAATGCCTATAGGAATGCTGCCAAAATGGTACTGGAAAGTTCAACAACCGTAGAAAGGATATTAAAGGAACACTTTTTCATAAAATTTGATTACGATCAAATGAATACGGTCATGCGTTTTATAAAAAAGTATGATCTTATACTCCATTCCCAAGATTTAGGACTTCATTGTGAAATGGAAATTGCCGTTCGAAAAAGAGATCTTGAACACATAAAGGAATCCCTAAATGCTTTACATAAGGTCAAGGTGAGTTTCAGGAAATAATGGGATCCTTATTTTAATTTATCAAGGATATAATCGGGACATTTTATGGGCTTTTTCCTATTAGCGTCCATGAAGGCCAAAACAGTATTTGCCCGTACCAGAATTTCACCCTGTTCATTGTTAATGATATAATCAAATTCAATTCTTACGGAAGGTATTTTTTTTAAAACGGTCTTAACGGTTATTACATCATCATATAAGGCGGGTTTTAAATATTTTGCTTCAAGGCTTATAACGGGCAACATAATGCCCCTAGTTTCCATTTCTTTATAGGAAACTCCCAATTTTCTCAACCATTCCACACGTCCCATTTCAAAATACTGCGCATAGTTACCATGGTACACTACGCCCATCTGATCCGTTTCCCCATATCTGACCCTAAAAGAAATCTCGTTAAAAACCATTATTTTTAAAGTAAAAAGTATATATTTAAAGCACCCCCATATCGGCAAGCGAACATGAGAAAAAAAAAGGTCAAATTCAATAGGAATTGATTTTTTTTTTAGAATTTTTGTTCACATATTTGTCTACCATATAAAACCAGATTCGACCCGGTTAATTTTGGCTCTATAAGTTTAGTACCGACCAACAATTAGATTGATTTTAAATAATGAGTGTGACTGCAAATTCCGTTTGGAAAAACTGTTTAATGTTTATCAAAGATAACATTCAGCCGCAGGCATTTAAAACATGGTTTGAACCTATAAAACCTGTTAAGTTAACGGAGAATGCGCTCAGCATCCAAGTCCCCAGTAAATTTTTCTATGAATGGCTGGAAGAACATTATGTAAAATTGCTTAAAGTAGCCTTAACAAAAGAGTTGGGGGAATCCGCCAAATTGGTCTACATTATCCGCATGGAGAACACTTATGGCAACAAGGAACCTTTTACCGAAAAAATCCCCAGTTCCAACAGGGGCAATATGAGTCCTCAAGAAATGGACGTTCCCATAAAATCCAAGAACCCGGAACTCAGAAATCCCTTTGTCATTCCCGGAATCAGGAACATAAAGATAGAATCCCAATTAAATCCGAGTTATAATTTCGATAACTTTCTGGAAGGGGATTCCAACCGCCTGGCCCGTTCCGCAGGTATGGCCGTTGCCAATAAACCTGGCGGCACCTCCTTTAACCCCTTATTGGTCTTTGGGGGGGTCGGACTTGGCAAAACACACTTGGCACATGCCATTGGTGTTGAAATAAAGGATAAGTATCCGGAACGTACCGTATTGTATATTTCCGCCGAAAAGTTTACACAACAATACATAGATTCGGTAAAAAAGAATACCCGAAACGATTTTATTCATTTCTATCAATTGATAGATGTGCTTATTATTGATGATGTTCAGTTCCTTTCGGGGAAATCGGGCACACAGGATGTTTTCTTCCATATTTTCAATCATTTGCACCAAAACGGAAAGCAAGTAGTACTTACATCCGATAAGGCACCCGTGGACATGCAGGATATTGAACAACGTTTACTATCCAGATTTAAATGGGGGCTCTCCGCTGAATTACAAAGTCCGGATTATGAAACCCGCATATCTATTCTTAAGAACAAATTATACAGGGACGGTGTTGAAATGCCTAACGATATTGTGGAGTATGTTGCCAAGCATATTAAGACGAATATTCGGGAGTTGGAGGGTGCTATCATTTCCCTGATCGCACAATCTACCCTGAACAAGCGGGAAGTAACGTTGGAACTTGCGCAACAGGTAGTGGAAAAATTCGTAAAGAATACCAAGCGGGAAGTGTCCATAGATTATATCCAAAAAGTAGTATCGGATTATTTTGAAATGGATGTGGCCACTTTACAGTCCAAGACCAGAAAAAGGCACATTGTCCAGGCAAGACAACTTGCCATGTTCTTTGCCAAAAAATTCACCAAAGCCTCACTTGCCAGTATTGGCTCACAAATAGGCAAAAGAGATCATGCCACCGTTTTACACGCATGTAAAACGGTAGATAATCTCGCCGAGACCGATAAACAGTTCCGCAAGTACATAGACGACCTGACAAAAAAACTCTCCTGATCTTTAATGAAGACGAAAGTGTTAATGGTTTGCCTTGGGAATATCTGTAGGTCGCCATTAGCGGAAGGTATTTTACAGAGCAAGGTACATCCCGATACGGTTTTTGTAGATTCCGCCGGTACGGCCGGTTATCATATTGGGGAACCGCCCGATAAAAGATCCATAGCCGTTGCTAAAAAATACGGTGTAGATATCAGTGGGCAGAAGTCAAGAAAATTTACGGTTTCCGATTTTGATAATTTTGATGTGATCTACGCCATGGACAAAAGCAACTATGCCAATATCATCGGTTTAAGCAAAAATAAAGAACAGGCCGCCAAAGTTTGTTTGTTATTAAGCGAAGTAGATGACTTTGAAAAGGAAGTACCAGACCCTTATTACGGCGGAATCAATGGGTTTGAGCATGTTTATAGGTTAATAGACACCGCCTGTGATATTATAACCGAAAAACTTAAAATGGTATAACAAGCTATGGAAATACAAAAAAAAGGGAAACTGTACTTGATACCTTCAACTTTGGGCGATATTGCCCCGCTCGAAGTACTGCCCATCTCCATAAAAAGAGCCATTGAACATATTGATCATTATGTGGTCGAGAACGAAAAAACGGCACGGCATTTTATAAAAAAGGTAAGTTCCAGAAAATCCCAGCCCGCACTGCAGTTATTTTTGCTGAATAAGTTTACCGAACCTTCGGAAATACCAGGGTTCCTCGATCCCTGTTTGGATGGGTTGGACATGGGTATCCTTTCGGAAGCCGGCTGTCCGGGGATAGCGGATCCCGGAGCCGCTGTTGTAGAAGTGGCCCACGAAAAGGGAATTCAGGTAGTTCCACTTGTTGGCCCTTCCTCTATATTCCTGGCATTAATGGCCAGTGGCTTTAACGGTCAAAATTTTGCGTTTAACGGTTACCTGCCCATAGATACCACCGAGCGTAAAAAAGAAATAAAAAGACTGGAAAAAAAATCAAGGGAAGAAAAGCAATCCCAAATATTCATTGAAACGCCCTATAGAAACAATAAATTAAAAGAAGAATTGGAACGTACCCTGGTTCCAAACACCAAATTATGCATTGCCGTGGACATTACCTTAAACACGGAATATATTGCCACCAAGACCATAACACAATGGAAAGGCGAGCAAATTGACCTCCATAAACGCCCTGCAATCTTTATCGTTCAGGCATAAAAAAAACCTTGACAAAAAAAGCCAAGGTTTCCCATTTTCATATTTAGATTTAATCTTAAATTCTTGGATTGCGCTTTGCGGAGACCAAAGAAATATCATAGCCCGAAAATTTCTTGATATAGGTCGCTATGGTTGTTCCGTACCCATCCATAACATCTGTTCTCCCATAAGACCTAAGGTAGTGCTGTACATTACCGGGACCTGCCAAATGGGCCGCGGCCAAAATACCCGATTCCGTAATCTCCGTACCCTTTATAATCTGGCCTACATATCTTTTGATGTCCCTCCTTAAAATCCATTTGTTACGTGAAAGGTTCATACGGAATACTTTTTCCTGTAGGATGGGGTCACCAAGAAAATGGTCGCCGTTATATACCCCGATCAACGCCAGCGTATGTATACCAAATTGGTACTTTCCTAAATAGCCATACGTGTTTACGGAAAAATAATTACCTCTGGACTCCTTGAACGCCAAGGCTTCCTTAAAGCCAACATACCGGCTTCCGAGATAAGGGGGCATAATTTCAGTTTCAATCTTTGAAATTTTGTCTTTGGGAAACAAGACTTCAGTAGGTTCATTTGCTCTAAGCAATTCCGGTACTTCTACTTTAGAAACACTAAACCCGAAACCAAATAAAACAAATATCACGATAAGTTGACAGAAAGTTACTATCCATCTTCTCATACATTGTTTTTCTTAAGACTCATAGCCACAAGGGCTTGCTTAAATTTCACAAGGCAAAGTTAAGGTGGAAAATACGGTACTTTGGAAAGGATTTGTTAAAAATATCCAATTTTAGTTAACATGTCTTAAAATTCGGACAATTAACCTATCTATTGATTTTTTGGGCATTTATCCAACGGATATATTGCTTCTTATTCCGGTTGTGCTGTGTTAAATTTTCAGCAAACATATGGTATCCAAAATTCTTTACATTGGCCACAAAATAGTAATAGTCATGCTTTTCGGCATTGAGCACGGCATCCACGGCACTAATGTCGGGCATAGTAATAGGGCCTGGCGGTAATCCGGCATATTTATAGGTATTATAGGGGGATTCCAATTCCAGATCCTTATACAAAACTCTTTTGATGACCTGATCAAAATTTCCCGACGCTTTCTTTAGGGCATAAATTACGGTAGGATCGGCCTGAAGGAGCATCCCTTTTTTAAGTCTGTTTATATATACCCCGGCCACTCTGGGGCGCTCATCTACTTTTGCCGATTCTTTATGTACGATCGAGGCCAGGGCAACGACCTCTTTTGGGCTCATTCCCAGGGCATCCGCCTTCTTTTTTCGCTCCCTGTTCCAAAAGCGGTCGTACTCCTTTAGCATACGTTTCCTAAAATCGAAGGCAGACGTATTCCAAAAAAACTCATAACTATTAGGAATATAAAGGGACAGGGCATTGTCTTTATCAAAACCGTTTTCTCGTAGAAAATCGACCTCCTCGAATGCCCGGAGCAAAGACAGGCTATCCGCTTCAATCTGAATGGATATCCTTCCCGCCAAACTCTGAAGTGTCTCCTGATTGTTAAAGGCCACTTTTACGGGAATGTTCCCACTTCTTAAAGAGTTGATCAGTTCATTGTTGTTCATTCCCTTCTTGATCCGGTATTTCCCTCCCTTGATATTACTGGCATACCCTTTCCTTTCTGCAGCGGACTCAAATGTGTCCAAATTCTCAAGCAGCGGTTCCAATTGATCCTTTACCTCCTTAAATGAAGCCTCAGAGGGAATATATAGATAAGCTTCCGGATTGTTAAATTTTGTATTTGGGACAAAAAAGGCATTGTAGACCATATAAGCAAAGGCTCCCCCGACCAAAAGACCACCCAGGACTATCACCAAAAGTATGCGTTTAATGTACATTAGTTATTTATCTTTTGAAATAGGATTTCGTTTTTATAGGTTCCGTTACTACGGATCCAATCCGTTTTTACACCCACTTGTTCGAAACCAAGTTTTTGGAACAAATGGACACTCCGGGAGTTTTCCTCCAAAATATTGGCATAGACCTGCCTTAATTCCAATGCTTCAAAAGCATAATTGCAGAGCAACCGAATAGCCGATGCCCCTGTTCCTTTGTCCCTATCTTGTTTTTGTGAGATGATAATTCCTATTCCCGCCCTTTTGTTGATCGGATCAAAATCGAACAGATCTATCAATCCCAATGGTTTATCGTTCAAATCACAAACGACCAATCGCAATTGCTTTACATCATAAATATCCCTATGGGCATTATCCAAATACAATTGAAGCACATTTCTTGAATAAGGGGTAACGGTCCCACTAATTTCCCAAACGGCCGTATTATTTTCCAACTGGTAGAGAAAATCCAGGTCCTCTGGCTCCAGAGCCCTTAAATATATTTGTTTTCCTTTTAATGTTACCACGTTATTTCCCCTTTAAAAACCTGTTTGGCGGCACCTTTCAAATAAATATTTCGATAACCTTTGCCGTTAGCGGTAAAGCTCACTTCCAATTCGCCCCCCAGTGCCTTAATGACGACTTTGTCCGAAACCGCTTTTTCCAAATGATGCATGGCCAGGGCAGCGGCCGTAACTCCCGTTCCACAAGATAAAGTTTCATCCTCTACCCCCCTTTCATAAGTTCTTACGGCAAATGTTTCATTATCTATAGGACTCACAAAATTTATATTACTCCCTTTTTCGCCATAGAGTCCATACCTTAATTTCGCTCCCTCTTTCACTACATCGTAATCCTTAAGGCCATCCACCAATTGTATATGGTGTGGAGAACCCGTATCCATAAAAATGGAGTTGGGTTTTGTTTTAATTTCGGAAACTTCCTGCATTTTAAGACTAACATTTTCCCCCTGGATCGTGGCTTCATGCAACCCATCCACGGCCATAAACGAGGTTTCATCTTTTATAACCCCCAAAAACCGGGCAAAGGCCACTATACATCTTCCTCCGTTCCCGCACATACTACCTTCCTTTCCATCCGCATTAAAATAGACCATTCTAAAATCGGTCCGCTCATCATGCTCCAATAAGATCAATCCGTCGGCACCAATACCAAACCTCCGATCACATAGGTTTGCCACCAAGTTCGAATCCGATTTAGGAAAGCTATTGGACCTATTGTCAATAACAACAAAATCGTTCCCCGTACCTTGATATTTATAAAAAGTCAATTCCATCTATCGATCCTTAATTTGTTTTTTATCAGTACCCGTAATTCTTTGATCGGCATTCTTAACGATATTGGCTTAATGGCCATGGTTCGTTTCACACCTAGGGCAAAGCACAAAGATAATGCTTTATTCAAGGATTCTTAGCCGTTAAAAAGTCGTTAAACACAGAAGAAAAAATAGAAAATCGATTAATTTTACGATGAATTTGTTAAAAAATTACCGGGTTATGAAGAAAATAGGAAGTCTGTTTTTCGTTTCCGTTTTTGCAGGGGCAATTACCCTGGGAGCTTATAAATTTTTCTTTGAGCGACCAAATTATACGGTCATTGCACCGGAAAATAATGGCAGTAGTATCGTAAATACGAGCTTTACCCCTACTTCCGCCAAGGGAGCAGGGATCAATGAAGTGGATTTTACCTTAGCTGCCGAAAATACGGTAAATGCGGTGGTGCACGTTAAAAATGTATCGTTAAACAAAGGAACGAACAATCTATTCGATTTTTTTTATGGGTCGGGCGGAAACGCCAAACCTCAGGTAGGTACGGGATCCGGTGTCATCATTTCACAGGACGGATATATCGTTACCAATAATCATGTTATTGCCAATACCAGTCAATTACAGGTAACGCTGAACAATAATAGAATATATAATGCGGAACTGATCGGAACAGATCCCAATTCCGATATCGCCCTGATCAAAATTGAGGCCGATGACAAATTGCCTTACTTGGTTTTTGGTGATTCCGATAACACTAAAGTCGGGGAATGGGTATTGGCCGTGGGCAATCCTTTTAACCTTACCTCTACCGTAACCGCAGGGATCGTTAGTGCGAAAGCCAGAAGTTTGGATATTCGTAAAAACCAATCTTTTATACAAACCGATGCTGCCGTAAATCCTGGAAATTCGGGCGGAGCGTTGGTAAATACCAATGGGGAGCTGATCGGCATCAATACGGCGATCACATCCCAAACAGGATCCTATGTCGGTTATTCATTTGCGGTACCCAGCAATATTGCCAAAAAGGTAATTGATGATATTTCCGAATATGGCAATGTACAAAAGGGGATTTTGGGTATTGAATCCCCAAGGTTAAATACCCAATATGCCATAGAGAATAAATTCAATGAAATTGATGGTGTTTACGTTGACGGGGTAAATGAGGATTCCGGAGCATACGATGCAAATATCGAAAGAGGGGATATCATCAAAAAAGTAGATGGCCAAAAAGTAAGAAAGTTTCCAGATCTTACCGGATATACTTCCACAAAACGACCGGGCGATGTAGTCATACTCACCGTTCTAAGAGAGGGGGAAGAACTTACGATTCCGGTAACCTTAAAGAAAAGACAGACCATCACCGTACCCAATATGGGCTTGGAAGTTAAAAATCTAACGGAAAAAGAACAGAAAAAATTAAAAACAAAATACGGCGTAAAGATTATAGGTGTTCCGGAGCGCTATAGGGGATATGGCCTATATGGCAAAATTATCCTTAGTGTGGACAACAAGGAAATAAAGGACATTACCGATGCCAAAAATGCATTCGGGGCCATTTCCAGATGGGGCAAGACCGTAATAACCATGCTCAACGAAGATGGTGAAAAAGAGCGTTTAATATTTCAATAATACTCTTAACGAGTTCATTTTGACATTTTCCATTCCTTAAAAAATGGTCTAAACCCATCTATATTTCGTTGCTTTTCTTATCCGTATCAGTGCTGTGTATTTCAAAAAGTATCTGGTCTGGATAAATTTCAACTCATTTTCGGTCAAGAAGACGCGTTTAATATATTGATTTTGAACCTCTATTTTAATGAATGCTTTTTTATTTGAAATTTGTTACAAAAACATTTAAAAAGACTAATTTTGAACAAAAATACAACAACTAACAATCAAAATGTCCAATAAAGTGTCCTACGAAAAAGAATTGGCCTTTCAGGCGGATAGAAGAAAAGCGACTACTGAATTTATAAAAATCGCCAGTAATCTATGGTATGATAAATCCATAGAAATCGTACTCTTTAAAAATCAGGTGATCGATAGAAATGTCAGTGATATTATTCATTTACATGAATATGCCGGGGAATTTGTACAAAAGCCCATTTCCATTTTCGATTCCGTTGAAATATTAAGGGCCATAAACGATATAAAACTGCCTCCTTCCAAATTGGATATTGGCAAATTAACCTATGAATATCATTCCGACGACAATAATTTTAACAACGTAAAGGCATTTGTCATTGAAAAACTCAAATCGGCACATAACGCTACAGATATAAAGGCAAAGGATGTCGTGCTTTATGGTTTTGGCAGAATTGGTCGTTTACTGGCCCGAGAATTAATGTCCAAGATCGGTAAAGGAAACCAACTGCGATTACGGGCCATTGTCGTTCGCGGTAATGCAGATGTGGAGACACTGGAGAAAAGAGCAAGTTTATTACGAACGGACTCGGTCCATGGAAATTTTATGGGAACCGTTACCGTAGATGTAAAAAACAAAGCACTCCTGATCAACGGAACAACGGTTCATGTCATCAATACGGAAAACCCTGAAAATATTGATTATACGAAGTACGGTATATCCAATGCTTTGGTCATTGACAATACCGGTGCATTCAGAAACAAGGCACAACTATCCAGACACCTAAAGGCGAAAGGGGTCAATAAGGTATTGTTAACGGCCCCTGGAAAAGAAGTACCCAATATTGTACACGGCGTAAATCATTTGAATTACGATCCTGACAAAACAAAAATATACTCGGCCGCTTCCTGTACCACAAATGCCATCTCCCCTATCTTAAAGGTTATTGAAGATTCCTTGGGCATTAAAAAAGGGCACTTGGAGACGATACATGCCTATACCAATGATCAAAATTTGGTGGACAATATGCACGGAAAATATAGAAGAGGAAGAGCGGCAGGCCTTAATATGGTCATTACCGAAACCGGTGCCGGGGAAGCCGTGGCCAAAACCTTGCCTTCGTTAAAAGGCAAATTGACATCCAATGCCATTAGAGTTCCCGTCCCCAATGGGTCCTTGGCCATTTTAAATTTGGAAATAAAAAACCAGACTTCCTTGGATGGCGTAAATACAATATTGAAAAAATACGCCTTGGAAGGGGATTTGGTAGAACAAATAAAATACGCATTGAGCAAAGAGCTCGTTTCTTCGGATATCGTGGGGACTTCCGCTCCTTCCATATATGATAGCAAGGCGACCATTGTTTCCAGCAATGGCAAGAATATCGTTTTGTATATATGGTATGATAATGAATATGGTTATTCCCACCAGGTAATGCGTTTGGCAAAATATATTTCCAAAGTTCGCAGATACACTTATTATTAAAATTTTCAAAGAGCTTAACGTCCTAAAACTACTGTTTTACGTAGATATGTAGTGGGTAACAAACTTTATCCATTTTTTTAGTATTTGATTTTATTCAATTACTTTAGTCCACTCTAAATCAATTTTTAACAGTAATCACTAAGTAAATGAAAATTTGTAGATTGTTAATGGTGTTTACGGTCCTACTTACCGTAAACATTACCTATGCACAAGATTCCAATGTGGACAAACCATCCTTGGACAAGGGTTCTATTAGTTCACAATTTGATTATATTTCAAAAAAATCGGGCAACTACAGGGCAGATGGTGTGCGATATGAGGTCGTAAGAGAATCGAATTTATATAAACTGAGAAAAAACGTCTTGGATTCCATTGCGGCAAAGAACAAAAAAACAGGGGAACTTAAAGTGACCATTTCCGAACACGTAACCACCATTGCCTCATTAAATAAAAAATTAGAGGAAACCACCACTAACCTAACCGATGTAACGGCAGAAAAGGACAGCATGTCCTTTTTGGGTATGCAGGTATCCAAAGGAACATACAATTTTATTCTTTGGACAATTATTAGTGGGTTGTTCATATTGTTGGGCCTTTTCATTTATAAATTTAGAAATAGCAATATACTAACGCAGGAAGCCAAACAAAACCTCTCGGAACTGGAGGTAGAATATGAAGATCACAGAAGAAGGGCCTTGGAACGGGAACAGAAGATCAGCAGGCAATTACAGGATGAACTGAACAAACAGAAGAAACCCAAATAAACCGTAAAGCTCCCATTAGGAGCTTTTTTTAGGATAATAATAGATTATAGAGAACGGATACCTTCCTCCTTTCTTTACGGAAAGCACCCCACTATTAGGAAAAAATGCCAAGAAATAATAATGGCCAACACTGCACCACAAATTTTATGTGGAAAATCGGGATAGAAAAAGGATAACCATTGTTTTCATTATTTTTGACTGCCGATTCTTAATCCAAAGCATACCATGAGAATTGATATTATTACCGTACTACCAGAACTCCTTAAGAGTCCGTTTGAAGCTTCCATTCTAAAAAGAGCGATAGATAAGGGATTGGTCGAAGTTCATTTCCATAATTTAAGGGACTATACGGATAATAAATACAGACAAGTAGACGATTATCAATTTGGGGGCGGAGCCGGAATGGTCCTTATGATAGCACCTATTGATAAATGCATCTCCAAACTCAAAGGAGAAAGATCATATGATGCTGTTATCTACATGACCCCGGACGGGGAAACTTTGGACCAAAAAATGGCCAACAATCTTTCACTTCAAAAAAACATCATTATACTATGCGGTCATTACAAAGGCGTAGATCAAAGGGTTAGGGATGCTTATGTTACCAAGGAAATTTCGATAGGGGATTACGTGCTATCCGGTGGTGAATTGGGTGCTGCCGTACTCTGTGATACCATTATCCGGTTGATTCCGGGAGTACTTGGCGATGAGACATCCGCCTTAACGGATACTTTTCAGGACGGATTGTTGGCGCCTCCGGTCTATACCAGACCGGCGGACTACGATGGAATGAAAGTCCCCGATGTTCTTTTGACCGGAAATTTTGGCAAGATAGAACAATGGCGGGAAGACAAGGCCCATAAAAGAACCGAGAAACTGCGACCGGACCTTTTGGAGTAGAAAAAGTCAAGATGGGTTCATTGTAAAAATCACTTAAAAATACTTGTAGTTTCTAATTTTAGAATTACTTTTGCACTCTGTTAAATTAACCTCTGACGAAAATCGTGAATGTTGCTTTAAAATAAATTCCAATATTAAAAAAATCATGGAATCATTAATTAAGTTTGTTCAGGAAGAATTTGTGACCAAGAAAGAATTTCCAAATTTTTCCTCGGGAGATACCATTACAGTTTACTATGAAATTAAAGAAGGTGAAAAAACACGTACACAGTTCTTTAAAGGTGTCGTAATCCAAAGAAGAGGTACAGGAGCTACAGAGACATTTACCATTCGCAAAATGTCCGGTACGGTTGGGGTAGAACGAATTTTCCCTGTCAATATGCCGGCCCTGCAAAAAATTGAGATCAACAAAAAAGGGAAGGTGCGCAGATCTCGTATCTACTACTTTAGAGGTTTGACCGGTAAGAAGGCAAGAATCAAAGAAGTAAGATCCTAAAAACTAAGGACAACTATTAAAGAGCAAGCCGGTCATAGACCGGCTTTTTTTATGAACATTTGTGAACAACGATAGTTCATAAGGTGTTGATTATTAATTTTTTGCAATAAATATACATTTCGGTTTTTTTTATTATCTTTAAGTATGATTTAAGCAAAACATCGCTAAAGGATGTGCGTGGAGGTCATCATGAGGTTTACGTTCTTTATGTTGTTATTTAGCAAAAAAAGCAAGTTGGACTGTTTAATAAAATGGTTTTTCCTGTATTTGCGAGTAATCGTTCTAAAGGCTGTCGCTTTTATCGAACATTATGGATTTATCGATTTTTTGAATAGACTTGTTTATTCGAAAAGAAATAGGTTAAGATAACGAGAAGAAAAAACAAAGTAATCGCTTGATTGAATAATTGAGGATAAAATGTGATTCAAACGTTGAATTTGTGATGCAGATGCAATCAATGGTTGCCGTTTTAATTGAATAATTGAAACAAAAAGTCTGTAAACTCATTCTAAAAAGCCATATCAATGTATTTATACAATGATATGGCTTTTGTTATTCTAAGTTTTAAGTCAATCCTACATCGGAAACCCTAAAGATTAAGGGCAATCCATGTATTCATGCCTTGGGAAAATTGTATATTTGCTGCGCTTTAAAATAAAATACAGCTAATGTCCAAGATTTTTTATACAAAAACGGATGAGGCACCGGCCTTGGCAACGGAGTCTTTTCTACCTATAGTCCAAGCATTTACAAAAACCTCTGGAATAGAAATAGAGACAAAGGATATTTCTCTTTCGGGAAGAATAACCGCTACTTTCCCAGATTTTTTAGAAACAGGACAAAGAATAAGCGATGATTTGAACGAATTGGGAAAGATGGCGAAAGAGCCGGAGGCCAATATCATAAAATTACCCAATATAAGTGCGTCCATACCTCAATTAAAAGAAGCTATAACAGAACTACAAGCTAAAGGGTACGCTGTTCCCGACTATCCGGACGAACCCAAGACGGACACCGAAAAAGAAATCAAATCAAGATACGATAAAATAAAGGGAAGTGCCGTAAACCCTGTACTCAGAGAAGGTAATTCCGATAGAAGGGCGCCAAGGGCAGTAAAAAATTATGCCAAGAAAAACCCGCACACAATGGGTGTTTGGAGCAGTAGCTCCAAGACGCATGTTGCCACCATGTCCGAAGGGGATTTTAAATCCAATGAGAAATCCTTGACCATAAAGAATAATAGAGCCGTAGAAATTGTATTGATTTCCGATAATACGGAAGAAACCATACTTAAGGATAAGATCGATCTTTTGGCCGGTGAAATTATAGATGCCACGGCCATGAACAAAAAGGCCCTATTAAAATTTCTTGGGGAACAGGTACAGGATGCCAAAGAAAAAGATGTGCTTTTTTCGGTCCATATGAAGGCTACCATGATGAAAGTGTCGGATCCCATAATTTTTGGCCATGTGGTAGAAACATTCTTGAAACCTGTTTTCGAAAAACATGCCGAAACTTTTGAGAATCTAGGTATGGATCCGAACAACGGTCTGGAAGTATTGTTCAATAAATTGGAAAATTTGCCCAGTGATATAAAAACCGATATTGAAAATGACATTAAGACCGTCATGGAGAATGGTCCGGACCTGGCCATGGTAAATTCGGACAAGGGCATTACCAATCTCCATGTGCCTAGCGATATTATTATTGATGCCTCCATGCCGGCCATGATCCGTAATTCCGGGCAGATGTGGAATGCGACGGGTAAACCTCAGGACACCAAGGCCGTAATACCGGATAGCAGCTATGCCAGTATTTACACCGCAACGATAGATTTTTGTAAAGAACATGGGGCTTTCGATCCCACGACTATGGGAACGGTACCCAATGTTGGCCTTATGGCCCAAAAAGCGGAAGAATATGGTTCCCACGATAAAACCTTTGAAATTCCCAAAAAAGGTAGTGTACAGGTTAGGGATATAACCTCTAAAGAAACCTTATTAGAACATAAAGTTGAAGCAGGGGATATTTGGCGTATGTGCCAGGTGAAGGATGCCCCCATTCAGGATTGGGTAAAACTTGCCATTTCCAGAGCAAAGGCCACTCAAGTCCCAGCTGTTTTTTGGCTGGATGAAAATAGGGCACATGATGCGGAACTGATCAAAAAGGTCAACACCTATTTGCCGCAACACAATATTGACGGTTTGGAGATACACATTATGGCGCCGGCCGAAGCTACGAGGTTTACCTTAAAAAGAATGAAAGATGGTAAGGATACCATTTCCGTCTCGGGAAATGTATTGAGAGATTACCTTACCGATCTATTTCCTATTTTAGAAGTGGGTACAAGTGCCAAAATGCTTTCCATTGTTCCATTAATGAACGGAGGAGGGTTATTTGAAACCGGTGCCGGTGGCTCAGCGCCCAAACACGTGGAACAATTCATAGAAGAAGGCCATCTAAGGTGGGATTCTTTAGGAGAGTTTTTAGCCCTTGGTGTATCCTTGGAATTTCATGGTGACAAGAACAACAATGCCAAGGCAAGGGTCTTGGGCAACGCTTTGGACGAAGCGACCGAAAAATTCCTGGACAATGACAGGTCACCTTCCAGAAAGGTCAACGAACTGGATACCAGGGGTAGTCATTTTTATTTATCCATGTACTGGGCAGAGGCTCTGGCCGATCAAGATGAAAACGATGAGCTAAAACAGATTTTTTCAAAAGTCCATGGACGGATAAAGGAAAACGAAAATCAGATTTTACATGAGCTGACCGAAGCACAAGGGAGCCAACAGGATATTGGCGGTTACTATAAACCGGATACCCAGCTGGTTTCGAATGCCATGCGACCGAGCAGGACATTCAATGAAATTTTAGAAGATATTTCTTAAACTATACCAATGACCCTCGAATACCGAGGGTCTTTTTTTTTGAAT
The DNA here is from genome assembly GCF_047345125.1 of Maribacter spongiae. Classification (NCBI taxonomy): domain Bacteria; kingdom Pseudomonadati; phylum Bacteroidota; class Flavobacteriia; order Flavobacteriales; family Flavobacteriaceae; genus Maribacter; species Maribacter spongiae. Next base: position 78,109 of record NZ_JBLFEQ010000010.1, read on the forward strand.
AAAGTTTGTTAAGATTTTATATATTCCATTATTTCCCGTCTATCTTTAAACGAGTTCTAACAAAAAAAGGATGAACAAAAACCACATAGCTTTACTATTGCTATTTTTTTCCTTTTCAACCCCTCTATTTTCACAACAAAAATATACCCTTAGTGGTACTATTACAGAAAATACCAGTAATGAAACCCTGATTGGCGTGACACTGGTGTTTCCTAGCCTGCAAACGGGAGTCACCACAAACGAATACGGTTTTTATTCCATAACCCTGCCCAAAGGGGAATACCAGGTTTTTATAAGCTATTTAGGTTTTAAGGATATGGCCCGGACCGTCTCCTTGAACCAAAACACCAAGATAGATTTTAAATTGGAGGAAGAAGCAGAGAAACTGGAGGAAGTAATGGTGACCGAGAATGTGGAAAAGATGGATATTCGCAAACCACAAATGAGCGTGAATACGCTATCTGTGGAGACCATCAAAAAAATTCCGGTGATCCTAGGCGAAGCAGATGTTATCAAATCCATTCTTTTGCTTCCCGGTGTCACCAATGCAGGGGAAGGTGCTTCGGGTTTTAACGTGCGGGGCGGGGCGGTAGATCAGAACCTGATTTTATTGGACGAGGCCACCATCTTCAATTCCTCCCATTTATTCGGTTTCTTTTCGGTTTTTAATCCGGATGCCATAAAAGATATCAAATTATACAAAGGAGGTATTCCCGCACGCTATGGCGGTAGGGTTTCTTCCGTATTGGATATTTTTCAAAAAGAAGGAAACAGTAAAGGGTTCAAGGTAAATGGCGGTATCGGTGCCGTTGCCAGTAGGCTTTTGATCGAAGGCCCTATAGAAAAGGATAGAGCGGCCTTTTTGATTGGAGGAAGGGCTTCCTATGCCCATTTGTTCCTTCCACTTTTTGATATTGACAATACGGCCTATTTCTTTGATCTGAATACCAAATTGAACTATAAGTTAAATGAGAACAATAATTTTTACCTCTCCGGTTATTTTGGAAGGGATGTTTTTGGCATTAGTGAAAGCTTTGTAAATACATACGGTAACACTGTGGGCAATTTTAGATGGAACCATCTATTTTCCAATAAATTGTTCTCTAATTTATCACTAATATATTCCGATTATTATTATGGTCTAAAATTGGATTTTGTAGGCTTTGATTGGAATTCGGGTATCCGAAATTTCAACATCAAGTATGACCTTAAACACTATGTAAACGATAAACTACGGGTCAATTATGGATTAAACAATATTTATTATCAATTTAATCCTGGAAAGATAACCCCCAGCAATGCGGATTCCGGTATTATAGAGGAGCAGTTGATCCAAAAATATGCCAATGAATTTGCGGCCTATATTGATGTGGAACATCATGTGACCAAGAATCTTAGTTTAGGATACGGACTTCGTTTCAGTCATTTTATAAGATTGGGGCAAGATGAATTGAATGTATATGAAAATGGCGATCCGGTAAGTTTTGACCCTATATTACTCATCTATCGAGAAGCGGATCCCATAAATGTCATAAGCCCGGGAAGAGGGGGCAGTTTAGCTACATATAGTAATATAGAACCCAGAGCCTCCTTGGCCTACACTTTTGATTCCAAAAGTTCCATAAAGGCCAGTTATACCAGATTGGCGCAATACCTGCACCTGTTATCCAATACCAGCTCCCCCACTCCATTGGATGTATGGACCCCCAGTGGACCTTTTGTAAAACCACAATTATTGGATCAGTATGCCTTGGGTTATTTCAGAAATCTTAAAGATGGAAGGTACACCTTTGAAAGTGAAGTTTTTTATAAGAACATCCAAAATAGGATAGATTATATAGACGGCGCCAACCTTATAGCCAATAACGCCATTGAGCAGGTAATTTTAAGCGGCCAGGCAAGAGCTTATGGCCTAGAGTTGCTTTTGCGAAAGAATGAAGGTAAATTTCAAGGTTGGCTTGCCTATACACTATCAAAGTCCGAACGACGTACACCGGGCAGAGCAGCCTCGGCCGACAATGGAAGAAGCAATTTGGAAACCGGGATCAATTTTGGCGAATGGTACAACACGCCCTATGACAAGACCCATGACATTTCGGTATTCGCAAGCTATGATCTGAATAAAAAATGGAGTTTCAACACCAATTTTGTCTATCAGACAGGGCAGCCCACCAACTATCCTATAGGCCAATTCGAATTTCAAGAACTTGTCATTCCCTACTTCGGTCTGCGAAACCGGGAACGCTTACCCGATTATCATAGAATTGATGTTTCCGCTACACTTACCCCAAAGAAAAACAAAAAAAGAAGGTTACAGGGAGAATGGGTCTTCAGCATCTATAATATTTACAATAGACGAAATGCAGCTTCCATCAACTTTCGTAGAAATCAAGATACGGGTGTAAACGAGGCGATCAGAACTTCTATATTTGGCGTTGTACCGGCCATAACTTATAATTTTAAATTTTAGGGGATGAAGAAACTATTTTATTTTCTAATAACCGTAGGTGCATTTTTATCGTGTGAAGATGTAATTGATATTGAAACCCCTACCGAACCTCCAAGGTTGAATATAGATGCAGTAATACGTATAGATAGAAGTAATCCGATAACAACGGCGTGCATCAAGGTCGGTTTGACCAGTCCTTTCTTTGACAACAACGATATAGCCGAAATTGATGAGATTACCATTCAAAATACCGATTATGAACCCTTGGGGCCATTGGATTCAAATTTCATCGTTTTTGAAGAAATAACACCGGGAATGTATAAAGCATCCAAACGAACCCCGTTTTTTACTTCGGGAGATTTGTTTTTAACCGTAAAACATGGGGGAGAGACCTATTCGGCATCTACCTCCTTTGTTCCTACCGTTCCCATAAATAGTTTGGAACAGGGCGATGAGACCTTATTCTCCGAGGACGAAACAGAGATCAAGGTAAGCTTTACAGATAATGGGGAGCGGGACGATTTTTATTTGTTCGATTTTGATTTTGGAGAATTTCTGGTTACCGAAGACGAATTCTATCAGGGGCAGACTTTTGAATTTTCCTATTTTTATGATGAAGAAGTGGCACCGGGGAGCACTCTGGAAATCAGCATCCTAGGTGTTGACGAATCTTTCTATAATTATATGAATCAGATCATAGTACAATCAGGTGGGGATCAAGGTCCTTTTCAGACCCCTGCGGCCACGGTAAGGGGCAATATTATAAATACCACCAACATGGATAATCCGGCTGTTTTTGATAATATAGTGCGAACCGATAACTTTGCATTGGGTTATTTTGCCATCGTAGAAGAATTTAAGGAAACCCTGACCATAGAATAAATTGAGGACGAACAAGGATTTATTGATCAAAGGCATAAAACGGTTGCTCTATACCGTTTTATTGATGTTTAGTGCCCCATATATCGTTTGGCAAGCGTTCAAGAACACAGGGCATCCTTTTTATTGGCCCGTTCTTATCATTGGGTTATTATTGGGTATTGCAGCGATTATCATGGGGTTTTTGGGCATTAAATCCTTGATGGATGCCCTGTTCGGAAAACAAAAGGATTGACGGTCTAATTCTTTTTACCTAAGGACGTAGGCTTTTTCCATTTATTATAAAGCTCTGCATAATTATAGTCCAAAACCGTTTTCTGCCGATCTAATTTTCCGGATGCAAAGGCCCGCTGTAAAATATCCTCGATCAAATAATCTTCTTCTACCTGATCGGGGTGAAATTCCTCTTTAATACTGATTTTAAAGAATTTGGCCGTAGTGTTATACCAAAAGGCACGCCAACCGTTCCGCAGTTCCTTGACCAGATCAAATGCCGTAGTACCGGTTTGCCTATATATGAGCTTTACCAAGATTTGACCTTCGGTACGTGTCAATTTTTTTAATTCTTCCGAAAATTCCCCCTCTATATATTTCTGTACTTTTTTAGTATATTTTTTGCGTTTTCGGTTTTTCGTGATTTTTGTCAAGCTATCATTCAATTCCACCAACCGCTCTGCGGCCAGTTTTGCATAAGGATAAACTTTATGCGTTTTCCTTCTAAGGATATAGTATCTTAATTTTTCCTTATAGGAGGAAAATTTCAATCTTCCAAAAACATAGGCTTCCTCTAACGTTATAGAACTTTTCACAACGGAATCCCCCTCAACAATAATCAACTTTTCGGTTACCGAATCCAGTGGTCTTTCCTGTACCTGGGGAAATACTTTACACATGGTCAGCAGTAAAAGAATTAAACCGATAAATTTTCTTTCCATAGTCGTTACACCCTAAAGCTGTACCAAAATTAACGATAATTACAGAAGCATATTATTAAAAACAATTGAATATTGCTAAGTTTGCACGCAAACTAATTTTACATGGCCAAAACAGATATCATCACTAAAAAATCATTAGCTTTTTTTGAGAAATACTTGAACAATGCGGCACCCACAGGTTACGAGTGGGAAGGTCAAAAACTATGGATGGACTATCTACAGCCCTATGTGGATACGTTTATTACGGATACCTATGGCACGGCCGTTGGCGTAATTAATCCAGACGCCAAGTACAAGGTCGTAATCGAGGGGCATTCCGATGAAATTTCATGGTATGTAAACTATATTACGGATAATGGATTGCTTTATGTAATCCGAAACGGAGGTAGCGATCACCAGATAGCGCCTTCTAAATGGGTAAATATCCATACCAAAAAAGGCATTGTAAAAGGTGTTTTTGGATGGCCTGCCATTCACACCCGCAAATCCGGAAAGGAAGAACCCCCAAAACTGGACAATATTTTTATAGATATAGGAGCCAAGGACAAGGAAGAAGTAGAAAAAATGGGTGTTCATGTAGGTTGTGTCATAACCTATCCTGATGAGTTCCACGTATTGAACGGCGATAAATTTGTTTGTAGGGCCATTGATAACAGGGCAGGCGGATTTATGATTGCCGAAGTGGCCCGCCTTCTACATGAAAACAAAAAGAAATTGCCTTTTGGACTGTATATTACCAATGCCGTACAAGAGGAAATTGGTTTAAGGGGTGCGGAAATGATCACCCAGACCATTAAGCCCGATGTCGCCATTGTTACGGATGTATGCCATGATACGACCACACCTATGATCGATAAAAAAGTACAGGGCCATACGGAAATTGGTTCCGGACCGGTTATTTCATATGCTCCTGCGGTACAAAATAAGCTGCGCGAGCGTATTATTGAGACGGCAGAATCCAAAAAGATACCATTTCAACGCATGGCGGCTTCCAGGTTTACAGGTACGGATACGGATGCTTTTGCCTATAGCAACGGCGGTGTGGCCTCTGCCTTGATTTCCTTGCCGTTACGTTATATGCACACTACGGTAGAGACCGTGCATAAAAACGATGTGGAAAATGTAATTCGATTGATCTATGAAACGCTGTTGACCATAAAAGAAGGCGAAACTTTTAGCTATTTTGATTAAACCCTGACCCTCCCCAAAAAGGAGGGTCTTTAATTTTTGAATGGACGAGCTTGTTGACATATTAGATCCTGAAGGGAATCTTACAGGAAAAACGGCAATGAAGTCTCTAGCACACCAAAAGGGGCTCTTCCACCCTACCGTGCATGTTTGGTTATATACCCGGCAAGGCGAACTATTACTACAGCAACGTGGTAAGAACAAAGATACTTACCCAATGTTATGGGATGTTTCCGTCGCCGGACACATAGGTGCGGGTGAATCTATCACAGCATCGGCCATTAGGGAAATCGAGGAAGAAATCGGATTACATATAAAACCGGAGGGTTTAAATAAAATAGGGGTTTTCAAATCCGTTCACAAGCACCATGAAGACCTTATAGACTGCGAATTCCATCATACATTTTTAAGTGAACTTAAAGTTCCTTTCGGCAACTTGATCAAACAAGAAAGCGAAGTAGAGGATTTAACGCTTGTCCCAATTGATCAATTTAAAACTGAATTAACGGATAAGTCAAAAAAAGACAAATACGTACCTCATAAAACAGCCTATTATCAGGCCGTTATTTCTGCCATAGAAAGTCTTATAGGGAAGTTATAAAATCTTTAACAGATTCAAGTTTGTAGGTATGCTGTTCACCTGTATTCATGTTTTTCACCACAAAAGACCCATTGTTCAGTTCTTCCGTGCCTAACAAAATCACATAGGGAACTTGGCGGCTATTGGCGTATTTAAATTGTTTCTGAATTTTTGCATTGGAAGGATACAAATCTGCCTTTAGGCCAGACTTACGCAATGTAGTCATCAGTTGTAGAGCGGCAAATGCCTCTTCATCTCCAAAATTAAGGCACAATACATCCAACGACCGGTCAATTGCCTTTGGAAAAAGGCCTAATTCTTCCAAAACCAAATAAATACGATCCAGACCAAAGGAAATTCCAACACCGCTCACATCTTTTAAACCAAAAATACCAGTAAGGTTGTCATAACGCCCCCCTCCTCCAATGGAACCTATTTTAACCCCTTTCGGAGCACCGACTTCAAAAATGGCCCCGGTATAATAATTGAGCCCCCTGGCCAATGTAACATCTATGGCAAGTTTGGCGGATTGCAGTCCAAGGGAAGTTATGTGCTCTATCATAAACCGCAACTCCCTCACTCCCTTACTACCCTCTTCAGAATCACCAAGAAAGGCTTCTAAAATCGCCAACTGGTCGGTATTACTTCCAGTCAATTTAAACAATGGGGCGGCCTTTTGGATGGAAGTTTCCAAAATACCCTTGGCCAACATCTCTTTTTTAACGCCTTCCTCCCCTATTTTATCCAATTTATCCAGGGCAACGGTAAAATCGACCAATGCATGTTTGGCCCCGATAACCTCGGCTATACCGGCCAGTATTTTTCTATTGTTCAATTTTATGGTGGTACCTTCCAGGCCCAAATCCGTAAAGACGGCATCATATAATTGAATCAACTCTATTTCTTGCAATAAGGAATTGGAGCCCACAACATCCGCATCACACTGGTAAAATTCTCGAAACCGTCCTTTTTGCGGCCTATCGGCACGCCAAACCGGTTGTATCTGATAGCGTTTAAAGGGGAAATCAATCTCATTTTGGTGCATGACCACATACCTCGCAAAAGGTACCGTTAGATCATAGCGTAATGCTTTTTCCGAAATTTTTGCTGTCAGGGAATTGGAATTTTTAGAGCTATAGGTAACATCATCGACCTTATTAAGATAATCTCCTGAATTCAATATTTTAAAGATCAAACGATCGCCTTCGTCCCCATATTTCCCCATTAGGGTATCCGAGTTCTCAAAAGAAGGGGTTTCTATGGGCTGAAATCCAAAAGTCCGGAAATGCTTTTTTACGATATCAAAAATATAGTTGCGTTTTGCGATTTCGGAAGGGGTAAAATCCCTTGTACCCTTGGGTATGGATGGTTTCTGGGCCATTTGAATTTAATTGTGCTGCAAATATATGTGTTTAGAGGTTTTGATGGTATCGAAAACCCTTCAAAAACAACCCTAAAACCTTCTATTGATCATTTTAGAATTACTTGAGGAGAGTCTTATCTCTTTGGCAGGTACCAGAAGGATTTTTTTATGAAATATCGATTACCCTATCAAACCATTGATACAGCTCCCCTTTGGTAATAACCGCCCCTTGTTGGATCAATTGAAACTTATCTGCATTCCTATCTTCCGAATACATTTTGGAAGCGGTCAAATACTCTACAAAATCCGATTGCCAATTCTTTTTGAACCAGTCAAAACCGATCTTAACGGTTAAATCCACATCGGGATTCATCACTTTAACGGCGATCAGTTTCATTTCTTTCTCCGTTAAATGGAATAAATGCATCTGTTGGGCAGAGATGTTTTCCAAATAGGTTACTTTGTTCAGGACACCTTCCCATACAAGATCGCTAAACACGTCCAATTCCTCTTCCGCTACTTGAGGTTTATTTTCTTTGATCTTGCCCCATTCATCTGCCGTAATGGATTGTGTAGCCAAAAAATTGATGAACTCCGGGTGCAATTCCTCGAACTGCTCTTTTGAAAGACGGGTATATTTCATCTGTACAGGTGATTTATTTTTAATTATCGATCAGATGTGCTTCACTATGATGAAAATCTTGCGAAAATCCAAGATTATTCGTGGCTCGTTCCGTTCATTAAAAAACAAAGCCTTTCAGTAAACTGAAAGGCTTATACATTATCTAAATCAAATTCTATTTCTTCTGTTCCGCAACGACCTCAAAAGGAAAATCAATGATCACCTCTCTGTGCAAACGGATTTGGGCACTGTAAGATCCCGTTCTTTTAACGGAACCTCCTGGTATAGCAATAAACTTTTTATCGATAGCATGCCCATCTTTTTCAATTGCCGAGGCCAAATCGGTCGCAGTGACAGATCCGAATAATTTATCACCGGCTCCGGTCTTGGCAGGAATCTTCAATTCCAATTTTCTAAGTGCGTCCGCAACCTTGTTGGCGGCATCTATAACTTTCTTCTCCTTGTGCGCTCTTTGTTTTAAATCTTCGGCCAACACCTTTTTAGCGGAAGGAGTAGCCATTGTGGCCAAACCTTGCGGGATAAGGAAATTTCTTCCGTATCCGTTCTTAACGGTTACCAAATCATCTTTAAAACCTAAATTCTGTACGTCTTCCTTTAATATAAGTTCCATGACACTTTTTTTTATTTTAATAGATCACCAACGTAAGGCATTAAAGCCAAATGACGAGCCCTTTTAACGGCCTGGGCAACTTTACGTTGATACTTTAAGGAAGTTCCCGTAAGTCTTCTCGGTAATAATTTACCTTGTTCGTTCACCAATTTCATCAAAAAATCAGCATCCTTATAATCTATATATTTGATGCCCGATTTTTTAAATCGGCAATATTTCTTTTTGGTATTGGTCTCTATGTTCAATGGGGTCAAATACCTGATTTCCCCATCCTTTTTACCTTTTGCTTGTTGTTGTAATGTTGACATCGTACTTAAGCTTTAGCTGTTTTTAACCTTGTTCTTCTCTTTTCTGCCCATGCAACGGCGTGCTTGTCCAATTTAACGGTCAAAAAGCGCATAACACGTTCATCTCTTCTAAATTCCTGTTCGTAAGGCATTATTGCCTCACCGGGAACAGTGAATTCGAACAAGTGGTAAAAACCACTTTTTTTGTTTTGAATAGGGTAAGCCAGTTTTTTTAGGCCCCAATTTTCCTTGGAGACCATTTTGGCTCCATTCTTAATTAAGAAATCCTCGAATTTCTTAACTGTTTCCTCTATCTGAACATCAGATAGAACGGGATTCAAAATGAAAACAGTTTCGTAATGGTTCATATTATATTTATTTTAAGGAGTGCAAAAATAGCTATTATTTTAAAATAATTATAAGAAACCTAAAAATTATTCGTTATAGGAAGAAGCAATAATAAATTGAATATAACCAAATCTTAGTAAATGATCATCACCGATTACACAATGAACAATGCAATGTTTACATCTTTTGTTGCAGTTAAGCATGTTTTTTTGGTAATTTGTCGATGATTTAACCCCACAAATCAGCCCTTATGAAATTAAGAAGTATTATCGTTGACGATTCGTCCATGCAAAGGATGGCCGTCGCAAAGTTGGTAAACAACCATCCCAACTTGGCCATGGTAGCGGAATACAGCAATGCTATCGAGGCAAAGAACGGTATCAAGAACAATGAAATCGATTTGATTTTTCTTGATGTCGAGATGCCGATCATCACAGGATTCGACCTACTCGAGTCCCTAGACAACAGCCCTCAGGTGATTTTGATCACTGGTAAACCGGATTATGCCCTCAAGGCCTTCGACTATGACGTAACGGATTATCTCCACAAACCGATTACCATGGCGCGTTTTGATGCCTCCGTAAAAAGAGCGGTCGCAAAGTATGAACAGATGCACCGGGTAAACGAGGATGAAGAACATATCTTTGTGAAGAGCAATCTTAAGAAAAGGAAGGTCATTTTAAATGATATCAAGTGGATAGAAGCCCTTGGTGATTACATAAAATTGGTTACGGACGAAGCCAATATCGTAATTTTATCAACAATGAAATCTTTTGAAAAGCAATTGCCGGAAGATAAATTTTTACGTATTCACAAGTCATATATTATAAACTTGGAAAAAGTAGAAAAATTCAACAGTAAAAACGTAGAGGTCAGTGGACGTTCTATTCCGTTAAGCAGAAACAAGAAAACAGAGTTGGCGGAAGCACTCAGCAATGTATAAATTGCTTATGATATAAACTTTACTTCTAAACCGTTTCTGATGAAACGGTTTTTTTGTACAAATGTTTGAACGACCATAAAACTGTAAAGGAAAGAATGGCCCGGATTACAAGGTCATGTAGCTCCCTATTTCAATAACCTATTAATCCAATGACCGGAAAAACCAAAACACCTATAAAAATTAGGATATCGGGCAAATTAAATATGATCTACATTATAGATTACCCGAACGCTCCGGTACATTGAAATAGCATGGAAAGATTTTTCTATTCTCTTAATATTGAGTTTTGTTCTTCCTATAGTCTCTCTTTTATCCATTTTGATCATAAGATGCTTTAGGTACTGATTCCGGATCCTGGCCACAGGAGGGTATTCCGGCCCCAGCACATTTCCTCCAAAATTCGTTTTTAACGCATTGCAGAACCAATCTGCCGCCTCATTGAGCACGTTATAGTTTTTGTGTTTAAAAGTTATTTTGATAATCCTATTTACCGGTGGATATTTGTACTGTTCCCGTTCATAAAGCTGTTCGGCATACATACCTTTATAATCCCCTGTGGAGACCTGTTTTAGAATCTGATGATAAGGGTTATAGCTTTGGACGATTACTTTTCCACGTTTTTTTGTTCGGCCTGCCCTTCCGGCTACTTGTGTCAATAATTGAAAACTCCGTTCATGTGCCCTGTAATCCGGAAAATTCAGGAGTGCATCCGCATTCATGACCCCTACTAAATTTACATTCCTAAAATCCAATCCCTTGGTCAACATTTGCGTACCTATAAGAATAGCTATTTCTTGTTGTTCAAAAGCGGTAATGATTTTTTCATAGCCGTGTTTTCCCCTGGTAGTATCCAGATCCATCCGGCCTACTTTAACATCAGGAAACAATGCCTTTACTTCCTGCTCTATTTGTTCGGTACCAAAACCCTTAGTGTCCAATTCCGGACTTCCACAGGCCTGGCAATTTTCGGGCAAAGCGGTATGATGTCCACAATAATGACAACGCAATTGTTTCCGATATTGATGATAGGTAAGACTTACATCACAATTTGGGCATTGAGGCGTATGGCCACAAGTGGAGCATTCTAAAATAGGTGCATACCCTCTCCTGTTCTGAAATAGGATAACCTGTTCCCCAGCCTCCAAGGTCTTGTTTATTTCCTCCAGGAGCCGTTCGGAAAAATGCCCTTTCATTCTTTTTTTTCTATGGGCCTCTTTTATATCTACCAATTCCACATCCGGAAGCAGTACATTCCCGTACCTCCTGTTTATTTCGGCGTATCCATATTTTCTCGTTTGCGCATTATGAAAACTCTCGATACTCGGCGTGGCAGATCCCAGTATTATATTCGCTCCGTGCAAACTGCCCAATACAATGGCGGCATCCCGGGCATGGTAGCGTGGCGCAGGGTCAAACTGTTTAAAAGAGCTTTCATGTTCCTCATCTACTATGATCAATCCCAGATGGTTAAAGGGCAACAGCATTGCAGATCTTGCCCCGATCACAATTTGTGCCTTTGGTTCCCCGGAAAGTACATTGTTCCATACCTCTACACGCTCCTGTACATTGTATTTTGAATGATATACCGATATTTTCTCACCAAAATAATCCCGTAACCGGGCAATAAGCTGGGTAGTCAACGCTATCTCCGGCAACAAGTACAGTACCTGTTTTCCTTTTTCTATATAGGATTCTATGAGTTTTACATACACTTCAGTCTTTCCGGAAGAGGTTATTCCCTTTAATAAGGTGACTTTTTGTTTTTCAAAGTTTTCATTAATGTCTGCTAAAGCTTTTTCCTGATGTTCGTTCAATCCTTTACTGGGCGATTTTTCACCTATCCTTTCATAGTTTATCCGATCTTTTTGAATAAAATATTCTTCCAGGATATCCTTATCCACCAAACTTTTAATTATTGCCCTGGAAACATTCGCCGATTTCTCCAGATCAGCCACGGATATTGGTTTTTTAGAATTTCCCTGCAGTTGAAAAACTGCTAGGACAACCTGACTTTGTTTTGGTGCCCGGGACAAGGACTGTAGCAGTTTTTCCAATTTTTGATCGTCCGCATAAACATCGGTCAATCTAACATATCTGACCAATTTGGGCTTATACTGCTCATATACTTCCTCTTTTAACCGGATGGCCTTTTTTTCCAATAGTCGTTGCAAAACGGGCAAGGCGTTCTTTCTATCGATTATTGCAGCTATCTCCTGGATTTTTAATGTGGATTGGTGCTGCAATGCCTCAAAAATCAAAAATTCGTCATCTTTTAGGGAAAGTTCATCTACAGGGGCATTTTCATTGCGCAATACCAACGTCTCACTTTCCAACAGGAACGCACCGGGTAAAGCGCTCCGCATTACTTCTCCCAGGGTACACATATAATAATCCGCGATCCATTGCCAATGCCGAAACTGTATCGGAGCCACTATTGGATGTTCATCCAAAACCTCATGGATGTCCTTGGCCTCATAGATTTCCGGTGGGGTTGAATGTACACTTTCAACCAATCCTGTATATATTTTTGATTTTCCAAAAGGTACGGCAACACGCATTCCTGTTTTTAGAAGCTCGGCTTCCTCAAGGCTTACGCTATACGTAAAATGCCTTTCCAAAGGAATGGGCAATATTACATTGATAAAATAGGCCATACCGATCAATCTTTCATCCGAAGCCAAGTCTGCGTTCTGTACAAAAAGGCGAGGTATCCCCTAACTTTAAGTTCATTAGGGTTATTGGGGTTCAACCATATCTTGCATCTAAAAGTCATGGCCTGTTCCGGGTCAAAAAGTCTTTTCCCCTTCCACTCCCCATCTTTATTCTCCTTTGCCGCCGTTATAATCTCCATACCAACAACAGGTTTATCCTTAAGGTCGCCCTTACACTTGATACATATCGCGTTCTCTTTACCTTTTTCCAATATCTTTAAAACTTTGCCGTACATGAGTCCATTCTTTTTATATATTTTAATGATCCCCTTAGGTTTTCCCGTGCGATCATCAATGGTCTTCCATTTTCCAAAAACGCTTTGTGCGGTCAAAAAACCTGTAAAACATACACATAGGATAAAAAGCAAACTCTTTTTGCTGTGCGTCATTCTTTTCTAGCCATTTTCCTCAATGAATTTAATGAGGCGTTCAATTCAAAACCGAGCAGCAAGATATTGGAATTTAACCAGATGTAGATCATTAATATCAATAATCCTCCCAACGCCCCGTAAAGCTCATTGTATCGTGCAAATTTTTCAACATAAATTCCGAATAAATAGGAGGTTATCAAAAAAAGAACTGTGGTCATTAATGCGCCAACCGAGAAAAAACGGGCCTGTTTACCTTCTCGCGTACCAAAATAATATAAGATGGCCGTTGTAAAATAAGAAAGTATGATAAAAAACAGCACTTTTGCGATCTGTACACCAATAATTTCGCCGTCCCCCAATACGTAACCTCCTTGCCTGGCCGCAAACTCACTTAGGTATTTAAGAACGTATACCTCAAAGTACACAAAAACCACAAAGCCTATAATAATTAAAATGGAGAGAATAAGGCCCACCATCAATGCAAAAAGGTATTGTCTAAAAAAATTACGGGTAAGTTCTATGTGATAAGAGGTCTCAAAGCCACCAAATATGGCGTTGACCCCATTGGCAACCAAAAAAATAGATAGGATAAAAGCGGATGACAGCAAGCCTCCCCTTTTCTGGTCCTTTATTTGTTGAAAGACTTCTCCAAAATACTCACCGGTCGCCGAAGGTAAAAATGATTCTAAGAAAAGAGGGAAATCACTATCAAAGTTTGTGTTTTCCAGACTAAAAATAGAAATTAAAAAAGGTACGAGCGTAAGCATAAAAATCAACAAGGGAAACAATGCCAAAAACAGGCTAAAGGCAATAGCACTGGCCCTTGTGGAAAGTGTTCCTTCCACAATACCAAGAATATACATTTCTATAAGATCGTAAATAGACAGTCCTTCAAAGCCGGGAAGCCGAATATTTTTCAATAAACGTACCAACCAATTTACAATGGGGATTTTTTGGAGTTTCTCCTCTATTTCTTTAGACATTTAGACTGCTTTTAAGCTTAAATCCATATTGTACACCGAGTGGGTCAGTGCCCCGGATGATATATAATCTACACCACATTCGGCATATTTTCTAATGGTCTTTTCATTGATCCCGCCCGAGGATTCCGTTAAACAGCGATCCCCGATCATTTCTACCGCTTTTCGGGTATCTTTATAATTAAAGTTATCGATCAGGATTCTGTAAACACCTTCAGATCTTAGGATTTCCTCTATTTCATACAAATCCCTTGCTTCTAAGATAATTTTCAAATCCCGCCCGGTCTCCTTCAAATATTTTTTTGTTTTGTCTATCGCTTTTGTAATCCCTCCCGCAAAATCGATATGGTTATCTTTTAACATGATCATATCGTACAATGCAAACCTATGGTTCTCGCCACCACCGATCTTAACGGCCCATTTTTCCAATGCACGGATTCCGGGCGTAGTTTTTCTGGTATCCAATATTTTGGTTCCGGTACCTTCTAAAAGTTTAACATAGGCATTGGTCTTCGTGGCAATGGCACTCATGCGTTGCATGGCATTCAAAACCAACCGCTCCGCTTTTAAAATACTTTGTGCCCTGCCTTCTACATAAAAGGCGATATCGCCATATTTGACCGTGGAACCGTCTTTGATCAATATTTCGACCTTAAAGTCATCGTCCACATGGTCAAAAACTTGCTTTGCAAAATCAATTCCGGCAATTACCCCTTCGTCTTTGACCAACAATTTGGCCTTGCCCATGGCATCTATGGGAATACAGGATAACGAACTATGGTCCCCATCGCCAACATCTTCCCTGATTGCGTTTTTTATGATGTTTTCTATTTCAAAATCGAATTTTTTGGAAGAAATCATAAGTTTAGTTTTGATACGGACGAAATTAACAAATTGTTCGGGTTGTTGGCGGTATTTCCCTTTTGAGTTCTGAAAATTTGGTATGAATTTTACAAATTTACATTGCCCGACAAAAAATGACATTTGGATTTTGAAGCTTGGATTTTGAAATTTCCAAGATTACATTTGCTGCATGACCATAAAACTATTGGCCGTTGGCAAAACGGATCATAAAGCGTTACAAGCCCTTATTTCTATCTATGAAAAAAGGCTTTCACACTACATTAAATTTGAACTTGAGGTAATTCCGGATGTTAAAAACGTTAAAAACCTGTCCGAGGAGCAACAAAAAATCAGGGAAGGGGAACTTGTATTAAAAAAACTGGGCCCTATGGACAGTCTCATATTATTTGATGAAAAGGGAAAGCAGTATTCATCGGTCGAATTTGCTACTTTTTTACAGAAGAAAATGAACTCGGGTATAAAACGCCTGGTATTCTTAATTGGAGGCCCATATGGCTTTAGCGAAGCGATCTATAATACCGCCGAGGGCAAAATCAGCCTCTCCCCGATGACGTTCTCCCATCAAATGGTCCGCCTTTTTATAACGGAACAAATTTACCGGGCTTTTACCATCCTGAAGAACGAACCGTACCATCATAAATAAATCCGGCTCAATTTTCTTCTCAAAAGAAAGGAACACATTATAAAAACTTAGGCGTTTCCCTTCCTCAAGAAAGGAGGGAAAATTAGTTTTTAATACAACACCCTGAACTTAATGGTATGCTCAACTTTTTTAAGGGCCTTAATGACATCTTTGTTGTATTCTTTATCCAAATCCGTAATCACGTACCCCACCTCATTATCCGTTGAAAGATATTGGCTAGAAATGTTCAATTCATACTTGGCCAGTACTTCATTGATTTTGGCCATAACTCCCGGAACGTTCTTGTGTATATGCAAAAATCGATGCGCCTTATTTTGTTTGGGCAATCGGATATTCGGGAAATTTACCGCATCTACCGTATTTCCCGAATTGATGTAATCCATAATCTTATTGGGAACAAAATCGGCAATATCACGTTGTGCCTCCTCCGTACTTCCGCCTACGTGCGGTGTAAGGATTACATTTGAAAAGCCCTGTAATTTGGTCTGGAACGCTCCATTGGCTCTAGGCTCTTCCGGATATACATCTACGGCGGCACCTCCTACCCGACCACTTTCCAAAGCGTTTGCCAAGGCATCGATATCCACTACAAAACCTCTGGAAAGATTAATCAGCATGGCCCCTTTCTTCATCTGGTTGATCTCCCGTTCCCCAATAAAGTTTTTATTGGCCTTGTTATCATCAACATGCAGGGTAACCACGTCCGAAACGTTCAATAAATCTTCCAAGGAACTGCATTTTATGGCATTTCCTAAGGCCAACTTATCGTTCACGTCATAATAATATACCCGCATACCAATGGCTTCGGCCAATACAGAAAGTTGCTTTCCTATATTGCCATACCCTATAATACCCAGATTTTTACCCCTGACTTCACGAGAACCAGCAGCTGTCTTTTGCCACTGTCCGTCATGAATTTCCGTACTGCGGGCAAAAACGCTTCGCATCAACATAATAATCTGCCCTATCGCCAATTCCACTACAGAACGTGTATTGCTATATGGTGCGTTAAAAACCACTACGCCCTTTTTCTTGGCATGGTCCAAATCTATCTGGGTGGTCCCTATACAAAACGCCCCTACGACCAGCAGTTTTTCGGCAGCATCCAATACCTTTTGGGTAACCTTTGTTTTTGAACGGATTCCCAGTACATGGACTTTTTTGATTTTTTCGATCAGTTCATCTTCCGGCAAACTGTGTTTGATCAACTCTACGGAAAAACCATCCTCGGACAAATTTTCAAAAGCTGCGGGATGTACATTCTCCAATAAGAGGATCTTTATCCGGTTTTTAGGATAGGAAATATTTCTAGGTAATTTGTTCACAAAAAGGAATTCATCCAGATTAGGGGCAACATGATCCGCATTATCAGTGGCTTTGTCACGATGAACGTTCTCCGTATATGCAAAGAACTTATCCGCAATACCGGCTTCCCGCATTACATAATCACTATAACCATCCCCTATAACCTGGACCTCCCCATCTAAATCCATCTGCTTTAGGCACTCGATCTTACCATTGTGTTGGGACAGTACGTTGGTTTCATCAAAACCTATGATATTATCCGCATCATCAAACTTAAACGTATTGGCATAGACCCTATTTGAGGGAATGTTGTACTCTTCAACGATCGGGTCTATAAATTCTTTGAAACCACAGGATATTACATAAATATCATCTGAATATTTTTCAAAAAACTCTTTATTGGATGCAATGGATTTTGAGATTTTCTGTCTGAGTTCATCGACCAGACCATCCAAATCATCTTTATGGGCCTTTAAAAGCTTAATGCGGCGTTCCAAAGACTCGGTAAAAGAAATATCCCCATCAATACCCAGATTGGTGATTTTTTGAATATCGGCAATAATTTCGTCCTTATTGGATTTGCCCTGCAATGTCATTTCGGCCAAAACATCCAAAGCTTCTACCCTTGTCAATGTACTGTCAAAATCAAAAACGTACTTTCTTCCCGTATCTACCATTTTTAATCAAAAAAATTGTGATTAAACCAAGCTACAAAAGTAAAAATTAAATTTTTCAAGTACCCTGTTATGAACAAATAAAACAAAAAGTCCTTGGTTTGGTTCAAAAGTGATTGTAATACGGATCACCTTGGGAACCTTGTTATGGGCCGTAATAAACGTATTAAAAAAAGATGGCGGTGGATTATACGTTTAACTTCATATACAGTAACCCGGCAAGTATGGCCAGACCAAAACTCACCAAGGTCCCGATTAAGATATACTCCGTAAGTTTTCTGTTATTGGTCTCTTTTATATCGTTAAACCGAAAAACCGATTTGGCGGTAATGAGCAACCCTATAACCTCCCATCTACCGATCAAAATAAAGATCAACACGAACAATCGTTCTATTATACCGATATATTTTCCTGCATTGGGCAATGATTTATGATCCGTTCCGATCTTATAAGACATATTTCCCAATAATTTACCCATGATAACGGCCGAAGGAAACGTAACAAAAACAACCGCTGTTAGCAATGCCCAATCCAAATCCCTAACGAAATAAACAATATGATCAGGTAATTGGTTAAAATAGGAACAGATATAGAGTACGGCGATATGCAACAATTGATCAATAAAAAATGGTACTGCCTTATTCTTGAAAAACGGATTGATATATAATTTTGCCACATCTATAAAAAAATGGCTCCAAACAATAATCATGGCCATTTTCCAATAGCTTAAATCCCATAAGATTACTAAATAGAGTGCATAATGGAGCAGGACATGTATGTACAAGTATTTGGATCTGGCTTTATTGGACTCCTTATGTACGACCCACTTATTGGGTTGGAGCAAAAAATCACCGATCAGATGTGCCAAAAGTAATTTTATGAACAAGGCCATAGGTTATATTCCATCTTTGATCAAACTTTCATAATATACCAAAAGATCCATCACCAAATCCAGACGTGCCCTTTTTAACCTTTGACTTACGGCGGATTGTTTAATTCCAAGTTTTTCGGCTATTTCTTTTTGCGATGCCTTTGGGTAATCTAGGATCAATGCAATAATTTCTGCGGAGACCACGCTCCAATTATCCATAAAATCCAAGGCCATCCTAAGCATTACATTTAATGTCCGATCATAAAAATCCCTTCCTGTAGCAATACTGAGATTGACCTTACTGTCTTTTAAGGATTCAAATTTACGGCCAGAACGCTGGTATGCCGGACCATTGGATTCGCTCACACCGGAACCCACGAACGTTTCCAGACCAATGCCTATACCCATACGGGCATCAAGCCCTTTAATCGATTTTAAAATAGCCTTGATCTGTATAGCGGTTATCAAGGCATTTTCGCTATTGACCTTTAATTGAAACTCATCTCCCCTATAAATCTCCCAATACAATGGTGACGTACCAAAACGGGAAAAATATTCCTTAAGAATACCTATCCATTCCGATGAAGGGTAATTCTCCGAATTAATGATATCCCCGGTGATAATCGCTATCATAATTATTAATCAAAATGCTAATATACAAAATAATAAGCTAATTTGATAATATTTGCAATTATTATCATTTAAGCTTATAACAGTTAATTTACCTAAACCAATTCCAGGCAGTGTCAACAAAATATTGAAATAAAAACCATTCTCAGAATATATTATCTTGATCAGGGTTCAATACTTATATCCTAATTCTTTAGATCAAAACCACCTTCTCACCAGCGTACAGTATAGTTTATATTCCTTGCCAAATTTGTTCAAAAGCGTATTTTCTTCCGGTATAATCTGAAAACGGTTCATATAAGCTACAAACCCTGCAGCGGTGAGAGCATTAAAGGCATTACCTAATTTTAAACCCAAAGCCAATAAAATCAACAGCATTGCCAAATACATCGGGTTTCGGGAAAATTGATAAATACCGGTAGTGACCAAACGGCTAACCTTAGATAGGTTTGAGGGATCTGTAGTGGTCTTTGCTTTTTTAAACTGGACAATTGCTATAAAAATAATGATCATAGCCATGCCTAATAGGGTTTTGGACAATACCATCCTTCCAAAAAAATCAAAAAGACCAAAGGGCATAAAAGTCCCTAAAAGATACATTACAGCACCAAAAACCAAAAAAACGACGACTGGGGGCAACTTTAACTCCATTCCATAAAATTAGTACATTTGGCCACCTCATCTAAATAAATTCGATATCATTTAATTGCATGGAACTCATATTTGCAACGCACAACCCTAACAAAATAAAAGAAATACGGCAACTATTGCCCAAACACATTCGCCTTATTTCATTAAATGACATAAACTGTACCCGATCCATACCAGAAACTGCCGATACCCTAAAGGGCAATGCAAAACTAAAGGCGGATTTTATAACCACCACATACAACAAACCCTGTTTTGCGGATGATACGGGCTTATTGGTAAATTCCCTAAATGGAGCGCCCGGGGTATTCTCCGCTAGGTATGCAGGCCCCAAGAACGATGCAAATGCCAATATGGACAAACTATTACAGAATCTGGAAGGAAAAAAAGATAGAACTGCTTGTTTCCAGACCGTAATTGCCTTGAACATAAAAGGGGAAACCATTTTTTTTGAAGGGGAAGTACAAGGGGAAATCATAAAAGAAAAAAAGGGCGGGAAAGGATTTGGTTACGATCCCATTTTTAAACCCAAGGGCTTTAATGGCACTTTTGCAGAATTGCCCCTGGAGACCAAAAACAAAATCGGCCATAGGGGAAAAGCGTTTTCCAAATTAATAGATTACTTAGGGCGTGTTACACCACAAGAAAAAAAGGAATCTTAAAAATTTCGGTAACTTCCCAAAAGAATAAAACGGCCGCTTATAAGTTTCTTTGGAACACAAACCACGAAAAGTTATTCCATCTTAATAAATAGAACTACCTTTGCCGCTTTATTAAACGCCGCTGGTATAGCATGTGTTGCGCCGAGTCTAAAGGTTATACGGGATAATCGCTCTATGCAACATTCATATTTGCGATTAAGTATAACATAAATTATGACAAAATTCGAAGCACTGGGACTTCAAAAGTCCTTACTGGATGCTGTTGCGGATATGGGTTTTGAAAACCCCTCCGAAGTACAGGAAAAAGCGATTCCAATTTTATTGGAAGATGAAACCGATTTGGTAGCACTGGCCCAAACAGGAACCGGAAAGACCGCCGCTTTTGGCTTTCCCTTAATTCAGAAAATAGACCGGGAGAGCAGGACAACACAAGGTCTGATCCTATCCCCTACCCGTGAGCTATGTTTGCAGATTACCAACGAACTACAGCATTATTCCAAGTATGAGAAAAGTATAAATGTAGTGGCTATTTATGGTGGGGCGAGCATTACGGAGCAAGCCAGGCAAATAAAAAGAGGTGCACAGATCGTGGTGGCCACCCCCGGAAGGATGAAGGATATGATCGGGCGCCGTTTAGTGGACATTTCCAAGATAGATTATTGCGTGCTCGATGAGGCCGACGAGATGTTGAACATGGGCTTTTTTGAGGATATAAAAGACATCCTTTCCAACACTCCCGATGAAAAGTCCACGTGGCTTTTCTCGGCGACCATGCCAAAAGAAGTATCCCTGATCGCCAAAAAATTCATGCACTCGCCCCAGGAGATTACCGTTGGTGCCAAAAATTCAGGGGCCACTACGGTTCAGCACGAGTATTATGTGGTAGGCGGAAGAGATCGTTACCCTGCCTTAAAAAGGCTGGCGGATACCAATCCGGACATTTTTTCGGTGGTTTTTTGCAGGACCAAGAGAGATACCCAGAAAGTTGCCGAAAAACTTATAGAAGATGGGTATAACGCTGGAGCACTTCATGGGGATCTAAGTCAGAACCAACGGGATCTGGTGATGAACGCCTTTAGAAAAAAACAGATACAGATGCTCGTGGCTACGGATGTTGCGGCCCGTGGTATTGATGTGGACGATATTACCCACGTTATCAATTATCAACTGCCCGATGAGATCGAAACCTATACCCACCGGAGCGGCAGAACGGGAAGAGCGGGAAAATCCGGTATTTCCATGGTCATTGTTACACGAAGCGAACTGCGTAAGATCAAGGCCATAGAAAAAAAGATAAAACAAGATTTTTTGGCCAGGAACATTCCTACCGGAATGGAAATCTGTGAAATACAGTTGTACCATTTGGCCAATAAGATCAAGGATACCAAAATAAATCCCGAGGTAGACAATTATTTGCCCGCCATAAACGATGTCCTTGAAGGTATTGATCGCGAAGAACTCATAAAAAAAATAGTTTCGGTAGAGTTTACCCGTTTTTACAATTATTACAATAAGAGCAAGGACTTGAACAGTGCTACATCTGACAGGGGCAACGAAAGAGGTGGTGCACCTTCTAATGGGGCAGTCCGGTATTTTATAAACGTTGGTGAAAAGGACGGTTATGACTGGATGTCCTTAAAGGATTTTGTTCGGGATACCGTTGGCCTTGGAAAGGAAGATGTCTTTAAAGTAGATGTAAAAGATAGTTTTTCTTTTTTTAATACCGATGCCGAAGCTACGGAACAGATTCTCGCTACTTTTAAAGATTTTAAAGTAGACGGCCGGTTTGTAAACGTTGAAATCTCCAAAAGCCCCGGAGGAGGTGGAAGAAGAAGGGGTGGCTTTAAGGACAAAGGCAAAAGAAAGGATAGGAGTTGGGATAATGATCGCGGAAGAAGTAAGCGCAGGGAAAAAGGAAATTCTTCAAGTCCAAATTCAGGAAAAAGGAGAAGTAAAAAAAGAAAAGGAGACTTCTTTTAGTTAATTGTATATTAAAAAATACGCTCCGGCGTATTTTTTTGTTTTTGTTTGTATTTTTAAAATCAGGCCTAGTATTCATGAGGGATTTTTTTTTAGGGATTTTATGTTTGTTTTGCTTTGTGGGGTTTGCTCAAAATGATTTGGCAATAACAGAGATCAACGCCCTTGTAATGAACGCACAGACGGATAGGCCCATGGAAAGTGTCCATGTAGTCAACCTAAATCAAGTTATCGGAACCATTACCAATGAAAAGGGTGAGTTTACCATTACCGCTGCAGTTAACGACACTTTATACTTTTCCTTCTTGGGTTTTAAATCACAAAAAATTCGGGTCACCAATGATATGTTCAAATTCAAGGACACTAAAATTGCCTTGACGGAACTGGCCTACGCTTTGGAAGAAGTTATTGTTCGTCCCTATCAACTTACCGGTTATTTGGAAATAGATGTAAAAAACCTACCCATTAACAATGCGTATCAATACAGTATTTCCGGATTGTCCATAGCTTATGAGGGTGGAAACAAGAACCCTAGTGCCGTGACCAAGGTACTTGGGGCCATTTTAAACCCGGCCGATCTATTGCGCAATCTTTTTGGCAAAAAGCCCAACCAAATGCGAAAACTGCGCCAGATAAAGGAAGATGACCGGATACGGGACCTGCTCGCCTCAAAATTCGATAGGGAAACACTGACGGAATTACTCCAACTGGAAAAAGTGGATATTCAAGACATTCTCAATAACT
This sequence comes from Maribacter spongiae, assembly GCF_047345125.1. Taxonomy (NCBI): domain Bacteria; kingdom Pseudomonadati; phylum Bacteroidota; class Flavobacteriia; order Flavobacteriales; family Flavobacteriaceae; genus Maribacter; species Maribacter spongiae. The sequence continues at coordinate 101,417 of NZ_JBLFEQ010000010.1, forward strand.
GCAATTACTCAAAATCTTTCATTACCACGGCGAACGATCTTCAAATCCTGGATGCCATAAGCAGTTGCTATGAGGAATTTAAGGTATTGAATCGGAAAAAATAAAAATTTTCTGTTTTTATTGCATTTTATAGCTTTGGGAATAAAAGTATTTCCCTTTTGTTAAGCCTCTAATTTGGTCTTCAAGGTCTGTAATCCTTCTTCAAAATCCTTGCCTACCATTTTGTCCATGCTCATAAAAAGCATCATGATACTGAACGGAAACTTATTCTTACCGGAGAACCCCCATGTAACTTTACTTTTACCTTCCGAGGTTTCTTGCAGATCCATATAACAATCGGATTCCGATTTCCACGGTTTAAAAAACCGAAGGGTTCCTTCTACCCTTTCACCCTCGGTTATCTTTGTTATTTCCTGTTCACCTTCCCCTACATCCTTGTTTCCGTTCCAATAATTCACGGCACCTACTTCGCCATCCGTACCCCGTAATTCCCTACTCATATCCGGGTCTTTTTTCGCCCAGGGGGACCATTCCTGCTGTTTTTCCAAAAATTTCAAATAAGGGAATACCACGGCCTTAGGGCTATCGATCTCTATTGACCTGAAAACATCATAGGTCTTAGGTGCTAAAATGGACAGGATCAATACAAGGGCGATAATCGCCACAAGAATATAAATTAATATAGTCATTTGTTTATCAATTAGTTGGTTGTTGCTTCAAGATAATAAAAAAATCAATTCTCCCGGTAAAATCGCATTAGAATCCCTTCGATGTCCTTGATGGATTTTTTCGTCCAATCCAAACGCTTTTCCAGTATTTCATGGGGTTTCAGCCTCCAATCCAAATTATTATTGCGTAGAGCTGTCGTCAAACATTGCAATACTATTGCTGCGGAAACGGAGATATTCAAACTTTCCGTGAATCCGACCATGGGAATCGTCAGAAACCCATCCGCATTTTTAAGCACCTCATCACTAAGACCGTCCCGCTCCGTACCAAAGAACAAAGCCGTTTTTTGGGACAGTTTAAAATCATGGAGTGTCATACCCTCGTGATGCGGAGTGGTGGCAATAATTTGATATCCATCCTTTTTCAATGTTTCTAGGGCGTCCGCCGTTGAATTGTATCGATGTACATCAACCCATTGCTGTGCGCCCATGGCAATGTTCTTGTCCAACTGCTTCCCATACTTATCTTCGATCACATGAATTTCCTGTACGCCAAAAGATTCACAACTTCGTATAACGGCACTGGTATTGTGCATTTGGTATACATCTTCCGTCGCCACCGTAATGAATTTTGTCCTTTGTTCTAAAATAGAAATAAATCGCTCTTTTCTTTCCTCGGAAATAAAGTTTTCCAAATAGGACAAAAGTATCTGGCCTTCCATAAAACCAAGATAATAAAAAGTATATTTTTAGCGTAAATATGTCAATCATGAAAAATATGATATTACCGGTGTGGTGAATCCGTTTACGTGAAAGTTAAAAGAAACGGTAAAATCATTAAGGTGCAAGTGACGAGGATTTGGCTAAAGGAGAAAGTTAGTCATGAAAATGTCAAACAGGACATCGCCAGACACTTCAAAAAACCCTTTGACAAGATAGGTAGAGCGAAGTCTAATCAAAACGGATTCATATAGGTATGTTTTTCAGAAATCAACTCCAAAAGCGTTTTCTAGTCCAGAAAACCCGTAGAACTTTTAGGTTTTTATTCTAAATATAGATAGGGTAATGATATTTTAATGAACTTCACATTCTTTCTTACAAACGAATCCATTACACTTCACTTCATTCCCATTATCTCTTTTACCCTATCTTCAAGCTTTTTGTCAAACTCTTTTTGACTTATTGGTATTCCTTTATTGGGCTTTACAATTTGAATTGGCACACTTCCATTCAACTCAATATCCCTTGCTTTGTATTGAAATTCAGTATGGCCACCTGTTTTATCTATCTCCAAAATCAGTCCAGGTAGATTGATATGGCCATAAGGCCCAAAGGGAACATTAATATCAGGAGCGTACCATGCCACATATTTTATCATAAATGATTTTCCAGTTACCTGAGTGTATTTTATTTCTCGAACTGCTTTTTTACAAACGTATCCCAAGATTTCCTTGGTTTCATCTTTCAAACTCCATTTAACTGCTTCTATATTCTTTGATATAAGATATAGTTTGTCAAATTCGTGGTGGCTATTTAAAAACTCTTTCTTTGAAAAATCATAAAATATTTCTCCTGTTATTTCAAGAGAGATCTCTTTGTACTTCGACCAATTGTTATTGCTAATGGTAGATTCTTCGGCCAAACTACAAAAGGAAGCGTCGTTCTTAAATTCCAAAAGAATACTCTTTGGAGCAAAATCATCATCTAAATTTACTTTGTTAACCCCCAAAGCGCCTATAGACCCTGGCACTTCATTCGTATAGTTGCCTTCATATACATCATACACCACTTTTCCAGATATATCCTTTTGGGCCGAAGAGAAATTAACTGTTGTTATTCCTATCAGAAATATACAAGTGAGAACCTTCCAAATCGAAATTTGGAAGGTCTCTTTACAAGAAATTCTATCCATTGCAACAACTACTAATGCAAGCATTAAACCAAGCAATTATTTGCGCATCCGTCATACTTCCCCCATATAATACTTGGGCATCATTATTACATGTGCTGGAACATGCTGATAATTCACCACCACAATAACCACCAAAACCACCAAAAACGGTTTTTAACTGTTCTTTTTGGAGCAAATCACCAGTGTTAAGGTTCAACTTTTTTAAACTTAATTTTTTCATAATAACAAAAATAACAAAGATTAAATTTGCCTTGGACGGTTTAGGCCTCCCAAGGTTTGTGACCACATTTTGCGAAAATGTATCGTCTTTGACCTGAAGGTTTTTTTTAGGTCATTTTCTTTTAAATCCAGAATCAATCCTAAATTTCGTTCAACAAATCTTTCAACATATCGGAATAGGCATTACAATAAGATTTCGACTTTTTAAATCAGGGAACTAACTATCAGTAAAAGTAGGAATTATTTTATAATATCAATTCTTTTTTCCGTTAAATGCATGTTAGTTATGCATGAAAATAAGATTAGTATTACTTAGGGCAATCTTAAAACATCATAACTATGAGAATGGTTTTGTCAGTGGCACAGTTTAGCGGACCAATCTTCGAATTGGTCTATGTACCACCTGCCAGATAATCCATCCATTCTGCCTTGGTTGCCTTCCACGTTCTTGATTTCTGATTCGATGATATCAAGTTTTTTTGCAATTCACGCCTTTTTCCTCATGGTCGCCCATAAAGGAATTCTTGATGGTATTGTAAAGTTTTCTCTAAATCAAGAGTGTCAAGAATCCATCAAGTATCCATATTGGAAATTACTTCTGTTCACAGATGTTTTCTTTGTACCTCTTGGGAACACAGGCATAGTAGTTTTCCAGTTTGTGGGAGAGCAATCCGTTAAGGGTTTTTCGCAGCCATATTGCGCAGGTATTTATGTTCCGTGTTCTTGTCCCTAAGACTGCCCTTATTACGATTGATGAAGGATTGATTAGTTTTTCCCCATACCACGAGCGGTATAATGATTGGAGCACGATAGATTTCATCATGCTATTTTCTTTCACCCTTATAAATAGGATTTCTTAGGATTTGAAGGGTTGTGCATTTGGCATACATCTTCCATCGCCACCGTAATGAATTTTGTCCTTTGTTGTAAAATAGAAATAAATCGCTCTTTTCTTTCCTCGGAAATAAAGTTTTCCAAATAGGACAAAAGTATCTGGTCTTCCATAAAACCAAGATAATAAAAAACCCGTTGTGCATTTTGATTGAGATATAAAAAGTTGTGCAAACTGCTCAATGGCAGTAAATTGTAATAACGACAAAACAATTAAGATGCACAACTTTGATGAAATTTACGAAAGAATACTGG
>NZ_JBLFEQ010000011.1:0-97133 GCF_047345125.1 Maribacter spongiae
TTTCCGCCGTCATTTCATTTGTACTAACACGAGCTTCATTTTTAGCAAGCAGTTCTAAAATCCGTTGTAATATTTTATTTGTTTCTTTTGATTCGCTCATTTTCACAAATTGTAGCTAACGGTTTGTGTAAGGATAGTTGCGTGATTAAGCAACTAAATTAGCAAAAATGGAACGAACCAAAGGAAAATCCGCAGGATTTTCCGAGTAGGCAAGAACCAAGCAATTATTTTTACACGTTGTTAGCATTAGTTATTTGTTTTTGATAAGCAATGGGTATACTTCACCAGAGTCATGTTCATCAATTAAGAACATAAAATCATTCTTATAATTAAGGGATTCAAATGCATTATTTGAGTTAAGTTTTGATAGAACATCTTGAATAGCAATCATTCCTTCAAGTTTATGTAACTCAATCAGTTCATTATATCCTTCAATATCTTCTATATCATCAATATCAGAATAATTATCACTGTATTTTTCAGGCAGATTAGAGTGGTCCAAAGCCTCAAGACCGTCAAAGAAGTTTAATTTTATTCCAGGGCAAGCATAAAATTCTGTTGTGAAGTCATAATCAAATCCCATATCAAACTTGTCCGTTTGTACTTGATAATCTTTCCATTCCCCAATTCCGTATGCGGTAGCTTCTACATTTTTCTGAAAGAAATAGTCATACTCAAAAAGAATTGCAAATAACTGCTCTTCTTTTTTAATTCCTTTATTAGGGTTTGTCCACCATTCCTTTAAATTTTCAAGAATTTCATTTTCTAAATTCTGTTTGTAGTTTTCAAAATCGAATTCATTTAAATTCTTAAAAATGTCTTTTAGATAACTATCTAGGTTCAAAATAGAATTAAGAACAGACAAACAAGACTCTTTTCTTTTTGTCAAATTCTTTCTTATTAATTCATTGGTCATAGTTTTGGGTTAATTAATGCTAACGGTCTTGTATATGAAAAGTAGCGGGTTTTATGTACTAACTTTTCGGACTATACCTGACCTTTAATTTATTCATTTTGTTTCGATTAAGCGATTAAACCGCTATTTTTTATATACGTTGTTAGCCACTGGCTTTTTTTCCGTAATTCACTATTTCAATTTTCTCTTTGTATCTTAAAATTCCAGCTTTTTGCTCAGGCGTTTTTTCATCTCGTCCACGATATTTTTCCATAAAGGAATCCGGTAATTTTAGATGATTATTCATTGGGCGTAATCCGGTTATATTTGGGTTTCGAGAGTAGTTTGTTTTTTTATGACTAATCTTAAAATCAGCTGTAATGATATTTAAAATGTTAGGTACAATTTCTTTGAAATCGTTTGGGGAAGAAAATGTCATATCGTCTACGAAAGAAGTGAATGTCAATCCATTTTCTTTTGAAAAATTATCCAAGATGTTTCCAGTTTTTCTAAACACAAGATTTGCCAAAGTGGAAGAAGTTGGTGCTCCTTGTGGAATTTTACCGTTATATGTAGTTAGTTTGGTTAATAAACTTGAAACTTCGTGAGAGAATTTCTCTTCTACGAACATTTCATAAACCGATTTATTTGTAATCGAAGGGAAAAAGTCTTTTAAATCAGTTGTAAACTTATATTTTTTTCCTTGGTGTTTTTTGGCGTTAATTACATTGTCTCTACCTTTTACTGCTCCATACGCATAGTCAGGCATATGAAGTTTTAAAAGTATGTTTTTTTGAATTCTCTTTTGTATAACCTTTAATCGATTTATACTCGGGTTAATAATCCTTTGTTTTGGATTTCCTTTACTATCCAATTTAGGTTTGCCGAATTTGTCCGTTTTGACAATTATTTTCTCTCTATAGTACTTATCAATATCTTTTAAAATCGACTGTATTTCTTTTAGGTCAACTTTAAGCATAAATGCTAAATGTTTTGGTGTGTTTATCATTGGGCAACAAAGAACTGATTGACCAAAGACTTGACAGAAGGTGCTATCATTTTAAATGCTTCTGCCTTTTCTGGTTTCACATCTTTATTGTCAAGTGAAAGGAAAAAGAGGATTGGTAAAGGCGTTTCCAAATTGTTAGAAATAACCTTTAGAGTGGATAGATTTGGTTCCTTTAAATTGTTTTCTATTTGAGATAAGTACGCTTGGGTAATATCACATAACGCAGCAAATTGATTTTGTTTTAATCCTTTTTGCTTTCTTATTGATTTTATTGTTTGTCCTAAGTCCATACTGTTTTTGGTTTAAAAAAAATTAAGGGGTGTCGGGTCAGAAAATGTTCGTGAAGCCATCAGAATCAGAAAACACTTTTGCAAGTAATTCTAAGCCTTTCATAATTAAACTCCAGTCAATAGGTTTTTTACTACCTATTTTCTTAGACTTCTTTAGAAAACTGAGAGTCTCAGTTAACAGAACTTTCTCGTCATCCGAGAATGAACAACGATTCTCGGAAAGGATGGTCTCAATACCTTGTATCAAGCCATCAACGTTTTTGTAAACATTTTTTTTCATTGAAAATAAATTTAATTCAGGGCAATATCGCCCTGCCATATTTCCAATACGCCTGTAATTAAATTCATACGCGTTGTTCAAATGTTCACCCCAAAATTAATCCTGCCATTAGAAAGCTATTAATTATAACAATCAATAAGCAGTTATTGGTTTTAATCTTTTCAGATTATGACTTCTTAAAGTGTTCAGGGGATTAGCCCTAAACGGTATCAGTCTTATGACCGAATACGTGTTGTCGCCAATAGAACCATAAAGGTTGTGTAACTCAATACACTTCAATTGTTTTGAACTTAATTACATTAATTCACAAAAACTCTTTCAAAGAACTATGATGCAAATATATAAAATATAACTGAGAGTTAAAAATAAATTCAAATATTTTTTCTTAAATCTATAAATTTGTAGTGAAGATTGCTGTTTTCAGCTTGTGGCTAACTACTGGATATACGGCAAAAGCCACATAACCTTCTTTTATAGGTTGAAAATAATACTTTTTATTCGTAAATTGATATATTCACGGTATTATGTCAGTTCCCGATTTTGTGAAAATATTGGAAGTTAAACGGTATAGCAATAATACCATTGAGAGCTATACATCGATTGTAAGAATGGCCGGTTACTTTTTTCAAAAGCCCTTGGACAAAGTTGATGAAACGGAACTTCACAGATATTTTTATCACATGGTACATATCAAAAAGATATCTTATTCATACCAGAAACAGATAGCCATGGCACTAAAGCTTTATTATAAAGAGATGTTTGGGCAAAGCATTAACCTAGAGTTCTTGTTTCCAAGTAGAAAACCCAATAAACTTCCTGTGGTGATTGCCAAGAAAGATATAATGAAAATCGTGGAAAAAGCAAATAATATCAAGCATAAAAGTATGATAGCCCTAACCTATAGCGCAGGTTTAAGGGTGGGTGAACTGATTGACCTGAAAATTGGCGATATAGATTCCGCAAGAATGATAATCCATGTGAAATCGGGAAAGGGCAATAAGGATCGGATAGTTCCCTTGTCGGAAAGGATATTGTTGATGCTTCGGGAATATTACAAAGAATTTACACCTGTCCATTATTTGTTCGAGGGGCAAAAGAGAGGAAAGTATACCACCTCCAGTTTCAACAAGCTTCTTAAGGCAGCTGCTAAAAGGGCAAGAATCAATAAACCGATTACCGCACATACTTTACGGCATAGTTATGCGACCCACCTTTTGGAAAAAGGAACCGATATCCGGGTCATCCAGAAACTTTTAGGACATAATTCCATTAAGACTACGATGATATACACCCAAGTGACCGAACCTACTTTGTTGAATGTTGTAAGCCCTTTTGACGATTAGGATGTTCCCGTAAAACGGCCTGTTTGTGTATGTTTGAAACGGCAAAAGAAAAATTGCCAAAAAAGTCCGCAAACCATAAATAGTTGAAAACCTAAAGAACCACTTTGGATGTCCAAATAGGTGTCCTAAATTTGAGAATGTGAGATATAAGAGAATGATATTCATTATGTTTTGAGCTGAAGTTCCATCCTGTCATCCCGATCAGGCAAAAAAGTACCTAAAACACAATTTTAGTGGATCAAGAACAAAAGCTGTTCCTATGTCATAAATATATGACCTGAACAAAGCATGGGTTCAGAATCGTAAAAAAATGGTCGGTTTTCACTTTATCTTAAGGATAGTTTAAAAAAAGGTTTTTTTGAGAGGCATGATTTAATTTTTTTAACATTATAAATCAAGTATCTTTGAACCCGAATTTTAGTAATCTTCATTACTACATTATTTATGCTAAATAATCAATTTAAGAATAGATGAATAGGGAATTAGATCAATTAGCGGCCGATAATATCAGGGCACTGGCAATAGCAATGGTTGAAAAGGCAAAATCCGGACATCCGGGCGGACCTATGGGAGGTGCGGACTATATGCATATACTGTATTCCGAATTTTTTAATTATGACCCTTCGGATATGCATTGGCCGTTTAGAGATCGTTTCTTTATGGATGCAGGCCATTTATCGTCCTTGATGTATGCACAATATTATCTTTTGGGAAATTATGGGAAGGATGACGTTGCCAATTTTAGGCAATGGGGTTCAATTACCCCAGGACATCCAGAAGTCGATGTAAAAAGGGGGGTGGAGAATACTTCGGGTCCGTTAGGACAAGGGCATACCATGGGAATTGGAGCGGCCATAGCGGCAAAATTCCTCAAAGCGCGCTTTGGGGATTGGATGAACCATAAGATTTATGGGTTTATTTCGGATGGAGGGGTTCAAGAAGAGATTTCCCAAGGGGCAGGTAGGCTCGCGGGGCATTTGGGCCTTAATAACTTCATTATGTTCTATGATTCAAATGATGTACAATTGTCCTCTAAGACCGATGAAGTTACCTCGGAGGATACGGCCAAAAAATATGAGGCATGGGGATGGAAAGTAATCACGATCGATGGCCATGATCATGACCAAATTAGAAAAGCCCTTTCCGATGCCAATTCGGAAACCGAAAAGCCAACGTTGATCATTGGACGTACTATAATGGGAAAAGGCTGTGTTGCGGCAGATGGTTCCATATATGAAGGGTATACGGAACTCCACGGGAAGCCAATTGGTGACACCGGAGCAGATTATGCCAAGACATTGAAAAATCTGGGAGCCAATGTAGATGCCCCTTTTAATATCTACGATGAAGTAGAACGCTTTTATACGGACATCTTAGAAGGTAAGAAAAAAGCCGCTTCCTCAAAAAAGGCCGAAATAAAGGCTTGGGAGGATACAAATGAAGAATTGGCCAAAAAGCTTGATGGTTTTCTTTCAGGTTCATTACCAGAACTTGATTTCAGTTCCATTGAACACAAAGAAGGTTTGGCCACCAGGGCCGCATCTTCGGGAGTTTTGGGTTATTTGGCGGAGCATGTGGAAAATATGATCGTTTCTTCTGCCGATTTGTCCAATAGTGACAAAACCGATGGATTCTTAAAAAAGACGACCGTCCTTAAAAAAGATGATTTCTCCGGGGCTTTCTTACAAGCGGGGGTTGCCGAACTAACAATGGCATCCGTTGCCAATGGAATAGCGCTTCATGGGGGCGTAATACCTGTAGTAGCGACATTTTTTGTGTTTTCGGATTATATGAAACCTGCCATAAGATTAAGTGCCATACAAGAACTTCCTGTTAAATTTGTATGGACGCATGATGCTTTTAGGGTAGGGGAGGATGGCCCAACACACCAGCCTATTGAGCAGGAAGCCCAAATAAGATTACTGGAAAAAATTCAAAATCACAACCACGAACAGAGTTTTGTGGCCATTCGCCCGGCGGATTCCCAGGAAACCAGTGTAGCATGGAAAATGGCTATGGAGAATACCAAGACCCCAACGGGACTCATTTTGTCCAGGCAGGGTATTAAGGATGTTCCGGCAGTATCCGGTTCCAGATATGATATGGCCCTAAATGCGGAAAAGGGAGGATATTTGGTAAAAGAGACCCCAAATCCAGATGTGGTACTTATAGCCAATGGTTCGGAAGTAGCTACATTGGTGGCGGCCGCACAACTTTTAGAGGATAAGGAAGGGTTGAAAGTAAACATAGCCTCTATTCCGTCGGAAGGAATTTTTAGGCAACAAAGCCCGGAATATCAACATAAGGTCATTCCTTCGGACAAGCCTATTTTTGGACTTACCGCAGGCTTGCCGATTAATTTGGAAAGTCTTGCCGGTCCTAACGGAAGAGTCTTTGGGCTACAACACTTCGGTTATTCCGCTCCAGCTTCGGTATTGGATGAAAAATTTGGGTTTACGGGAGAAAAAGTGTACAAAGAGGTAATGGATTTTTTAAAATAAATACAAACGTATAAACAATTAAGACATGAAATTTTTTATAGATACAGCGAATTTAAACGATATTAAGGAAGCCCAGGATTTGGGAGTTCTTGATGGGGTTACGACAAACCCTTCCTTAATGGCCAAAGAAGGGATTACCGGTGCGGAGAATATCTTGGGCCACTATAAAAAAATCTGCGATGCGGTAGAGGGTCATGTAAGTGCCGAGGTAATCTCTACGGATTTTGATGGAATGGTAAAGGAAGGCGAAAAATTAGCCGCCCTAAACCCGCAAATAGTAGTTAAGCTTCCTATGATCGCAGATGGGGTCAAAGCCTGTAAGTATTTTTCCGATAAAGGAATAAAAACCAATGTAACCTTGGTTTTTTCGGTAGGTCAAGCATTATTGGCCGCTAAAGCGGGAGCCACTTACGTATCCCCTTTTATCGGTCGTTTAGACGATATCTCAACAGATGGTTTGGGGCTTATCTCGGACATCAGGCATATATATGATAACTATGGTTTTGAGACCGAAATATTGGCCGCTTCCGTGCGTCATGTCATGCATGTTATCGATTGTGCCAAAATAGGAGCGGATGTGATGACAGGCCCGTTAAGCGCTATAAAAGGATTGTTAAAACACCCGTTAACGGATAGCGGTTTGGCAAAGTTCCTGGAAGATTACAAAAAAGGAAATTAAGCATACACGTTAGAGGCAATAAGGAAACACCTGATGATATATCATTAGGTGTTTTTTTGTTTTATATATTAATCAATATTTTCCAGGCCCGATACCGGGCTTATGGCACTACTTTTCTTAGGCCTTAGAAGATCCAGGGCAGCGTTGACCGTATTTACGGGAAGCTTGCAGGTATTGTTCCGGCAGACATAGATAAAAGTGTCCTCATCATCATAACGCCCTTCAAATAATGGAAGGTTGCTTTCTGCGGTACTGCCCACCAAAAGTATATTGGGAATATATGTTTTGTTCAAACCCTTTAAAAGTGTTTGCGCTTTGGCCCCTACGACCGCAACTTCATAATATGGAAACGTAATATGGGAAAAAAGAGTGGCCCACATGGCATAGGAGTAGGCATTCTCTTTAAGCAATGGTACCATGGCCGATAACATTTGTTCGGATTTTTTTATTTTGTCCGTATCATAGTTAATATGGCCCAATTGAAAAAGATTGTGTGCCATAACGGCATTAGGGGAAGGTATTGTTCCATCATCCGTTTTTATTAGTTTGGAGATAAGCTCATTTCCCTGGTTGTAGGTGTACATATCGGAATCTTCATCGGAAAAATTATGCTGTGCCGTTTTTGTTAAATCATGGGCGAGCTCTAGATATTTTTGATCCGTGGTCGTACTATAGAGTTTTAACGCTGCATTGGCCAAAAAAGAATAATCCTCTAAAAAACCATCAATGTATTTGCTATTGGTCTTGTAGGAATGACCTAATTTTCCTCGATTATAGTTTTTGTCCATAATAAAATCCAATATAGAAATGCCTCTGTCCAAAAAATCTGCATTCCCAAATGCAGCATAAGCCTCCGTATAGCCATTGATGAGCAGTGCATTCCAGGAAGTAATGATCTTATCGTCCGTTCTAGGCCTGACCCTGTTTTTTCGGGCGTTCAATAATAATGTGGCCCATTGTTTTTTCTTTTTTCTCAATATTGATTTAGAAATAGCGGTTTCCGTGATGAAATCCGTATCGTTCTTTAATTGATGCAATACATATTTCCCTTCCTCCCAAACGGCATCTTCCCTAATCGTGAAATACTTGGAAAACAACTCGAATTCACTGCCCAAAACCGTTTTTAGTTCAGCTTGGGACCATACATAAAATTTTCCTTCTTCACCTTCACTGTCCGCATCCAGTGCGGCATAATACCCGCCTTCGGGATTTTTCATTTCACGCTCTAAAAATTCGATAATATCAAGGGCCACATCCTTATAACTTTCTTTCTTAAAAACCTTGTAAGCCTTGGAATAGAGACTCAAGGCCTGTGCATTATCGTACAACATCTTCTCAAAATGCGGCACTTTCCATACGGGGTCGGTACTGTATCTAAAGAATCCGCCTCCAATATGGTCCCGTAGGCCGCCCATGGCCATTTTATCCAAAGTAAGTTCCAGATGTCCCAGAATATCCGGCTCATTGGTTAATATGCCATAGTTCAATAAAAATTCGAGATTTACGGGGATCATAAATTTTTGTTCTCTCTTGTCCCCTCCCCAAACAGCGTCCCAATTGGTTTTCCAATTGTCCAGACTTTCCGCAAGAACTTCCTTTTTCAAAGACTCGACATCAGTAGATGGAGAAATAATATTGACCTCCTGTATCCCTTGGGCTACCCTATCGGAATATTGTTCCGCTTTTTCAGGATTTTCTTTGTAAAGCCTACTAATTTCCGCAAGTACCCTTTCCCATTGTCCCTTGGTATGATAGGTGCCGCCATATAAGGGCTTTCCATTGGGCAAGGTAATCACGTTCAATGGCCAACCCCCATTATTTCCGGTCATTAATTGTACAGCGGTCATGTACACCTGATCTACATCCGGCCGCTCCTCACGATCCACTTTTATATTGATGAAGTTTTCGTTCATCAATTTTGCAATGGAATCATTTTCGAACGTTTCTTCTTCCATTACATGGCACCAATGGCATGAAGAATAACCAATACTTACCAATATCAATTTGTTCTCTTCTTTTGCCTTGTCCAAAGCCTCCTGGCCCCAAGCCCTCCAATCTACGGGATTATGGGCATGCTGCAGTAAATAAGGGCTGGTTTCATGAATAAGGGAATTGGTGTATTTATGCTTGGTTTCTTTTGTAGAATCGGTTTTTATCTGACAGGAAATGGAAGATATGGCAATTGTGATCAAAAGAACATACTTTTTTAAAAAACTAAAAATCACCTTATTTATAGAATACATTTGGACACCGGTTTTAATTTGTTCGTACTGAGTATCAAGATTAATGGCTTCATTTGTCCTTACCACATTACATTTGCTTTTTAAGAAGCTAAGTACGTGGTTTTTTTATCATATTTATTATCTTTTAACTTGTAATTAATCTTCAATAAAAAAATAAAGTACATTTACCGCTTTTCAACCAGTAATGCTTATGAAAAAAGATAGAGCAATGGGCATTTTTATCATTTTGGTGTACTTTGCCTTTGGATGTCAGGAAAAAAAAATATCGAAAAGGACACCTGAAACCCCTATTGTACAAAATAGCCCTGTAAAAACCGAAATTGCACCTGAAGTAGTTATCGTAGAAAAGCCAACCGGTATGACCGTTCCGGACGGAATGGTCTGGGTTCCCGGAAGTGAATTTATACAGGGAGCCGTTCCTCAGGACAAAATGGCCATGGAGCATGAAAAACCGGGTATAAAGGTAGCGGTAGATGGCTTTTTTATGGATATAACGGAAGTCACCAATGCACAATTTTCCAAATTCATAGAAGAAACTGCTTATATAACGGTTGCGGAACGTGCCGTAGATTGGGAAGAACTGAAAAAACAGGTGCCGGAAGATACGGAAAAGCCCCATGATTCCGTTTTACGGCCCGGTGCGCTCACTTTTAAAAAAGTAAAAACAACCTTGTCCGATCTGTATGATTTTTCACAGTGGTGGCATTGGAAGATAGGTGCCGATTGGAAACATCCCAATGGACCTGAAAGTACTACCGAAGGAAAGGGAGGTCATCCCGTGGTGCAAATTGCATATGAGGATGCATTGGCCTATTGTAAATGGGCCGGAAGACGATTACCTACAGAGGCGGAATGGGAATTGGCCGCCAGGGGCGGTAATTACGGTACTACTTTCTTTTGGGGAGATGATGTTGAAAAACTGGCAGGTAAGGCCAACACATGGGAAGGGGAGTTTCCGGTAACCAATGCAAAAACGGACGGATATGAATTAAGGGCACCCGTTAAATCGTACGCTCCCAATGGTTATGGGCTTTATGATATGGCGGGCAATGTTTGGGAATGGACGAGCGACTGGTACAATACCAAGTACTATAGGGAGCAATCCCTTCGTAATACGTTACAAAAGAACCCCCAAGGTGCTGCATCTCCTTACACGCCCAATAATCCGTATGCTCGGGAAAAGGTTGTTAAAGGCGGTTCCTTTTTATGTAGTGCTTCGTACTGTGCCAGTTACAGGGTATCGGCCAGAATGGGATCGAGTATGGATTCTTCTTTAGAACATACAGGGTTTAGAACGGTTTTATCCGTTGATATGATTCAAGAATAACCGAGAGAAATGGACGAACAGACCGATGAACAACTTTTAATAACTTAGGTGTAAGGTTTTTGATTAAAAACCTACTTTTGTAGCATACCAAACATGAAATTTTAAATATTAAGATGGAGGAAAATATAGAACGAATAAAAACATTGATCATAGGTTCTGGACCAGCAGGATATACGGCTGCAATATATGCAGCAAGAGCAGATTTGAAACCGGTAATGTATACGGGTATGGAGCCGGGCGGTCAATTAACGACCACTACAGAGGTCGATAATTTTCCCGGTTATCCAGAAGGTATCGATGGACCTACCATGATGGTCCAGTTGCAGCAGCAGGCGGAACGCTTTGGTACGGATGTACGAATAGGAATGGTTACTGCCGTGGATTTGAGCAAAGAAATTGGAGGTATCCATAAAATTACGGTAGATAACAATAAGCAGATCGAGGCGGAGACCGTAATTATTTCTACCGGAGCCAGTGCAAAATATCTGAACATCCCTAGTGAACAGCGTTTACGTGGTGGTGGTGTTTCCGCATGTGCCGTTTGTGATGGTTTTTTCTACAAAGGACAGGATGTTGCCATAGTGGGTGCAGGAGATACGGCAGCGGAAGAGGCCTCTTATTTGGCGAACATCTGTAATAAAGTGACCATGTTGATACGAAAAGACTATATGAGGGCTTCCAAGGCCATGCAGCATAGGGTGAACAGTATTAAGAATATTGAGGTCAAATACAATACCGAAGTAGATGAGGTATTGGGCGATCAGGTGGTAGAAGGGCTACGTATGGTGAATAATCAAACGGGCGAGAAGGAAGAAATTGCCATCACCGGTTTGTTTATTGCCATCGGACATAAGCCGAATACCGATATTTTTAAAGGACAGTTAGATATGGATGAAACAGGTTATTTAATAACCAAAGGGAAATCCACCAAAACAAATCTGCCCGGGGTTTTCGCTTCGGGAGATGCACAGGATAAGGAATATAGACAGGCCGTAACTGCGGCCGGAACGGGATGTATGGCCGCCCTGGATGCCGAGCGCTATTTGGCGACCGTAGAGACTCCAGAGGAAGTGTCTAATTAAGGAGATAATGAACACTTATTAAAAATGCGGCATTTAGCCGCATTTTTATTTTTCATGTGATCGTTATTTAATCAATCCTGCGATAATTTTCCGCAAAGGTCCTGTGGCCTTCTTCGTCCAAAGAGATTTGACTGTAGTTGTTCTTATCTAAAATAAGTTCGAACCTAAAGACTTGAACAGTGTCTTGAATACCCATCATTACTGCCGAACCGAATTCCAGGCGCTCTTCCAGTTCGTGTTCCGTATTCGTATAGGAGCCATACCCGAACCATTCCGCAGGATCGTCAGGAGCGTAACGTGTCCACATGACCTTTCCTTTACTGTATATTTTAATTTGCCGATATCCGTTTACATTTTGTAACGTATCCGATACCCCGGATTCATCATAATTGTAACGGTTGATAAGTTCCCAAGTGCCCTCTAATGAGGATGCCGTTTGTAGCTTTGAAGAAGTGAAAGTGGTTGCAGAAACCAATAACAACATCAAAAAAAACAGTCCAAGTAATTTTTTCATGGCCGTGTGCTTTAAAAAAGTTATTTATATCATAAAAAGATACAAATTTTATTGATAATATAATAAAGTATTAAGTGAATAATAATGGATTTTATAATAAAAACCATTAAAAAATGATTTATTTGTATTTTAATGGATTTGTTGGTTTTCCAGCATCGGACCGGCCGTTAAAGTAGTGTAATGCCACTGCCCGGTAATCGAGGAAAAACGATTTTTCCATTGGATGTTATGCGGACCCCATTGGCAATATCCTGTTCAAGGAGCAATGCGCCATCCATATCCACATAATCCAATTGTGGAAGTAACTGTGCAATGGCCGAGATACCTACGGTAGATTCGGTCATACAGCCTACCATGACTTTTAACCCTAGTTTCCTTGCTTTTTTGATCATCTGTAAGGCCGGGGTAAGCCCACCACATTTTGTCAATTTTATATTGATGCCGTCAAAATACGGCGCACATTTATCAACATCGGATGCTACAATGCAACTCTCGTCCGCAATTACCGGTAGAATAGGGTATTGCATTATTTTTTCCATACCTTTCCAATCATCCGATTTTAAGGGCTGTTCTAAGAACTCAACGCCCAAGTCCTTTAATATGGGAGCATTTTGTATAGTCTCCTGTGCGGTCCATGCGCAATTGGCATCAATACGAAAAACGGCATCCGTATGCTTTCGTAGTTCCCGAATAATGGTGACATCGTCTTTAGTACCCAATTTTATTTTATAGATAGGCCATGGGAACTCTTTTATTTTTGCTATCATTTTATCCACAGAAGCTATTCCGATCGTGTAATTGGTAATGGGGTACCTATCTATGTTCGTTCCCCATAATTTGTACAACGGCTTTCCCTTTAGCTTGCCATAAAGATCATGGGCCGCCAAATCCAAGGCACAGATGGTAAAATTGCTCAACTTTTTCCGGACTAAAAAAGAATGGAATCCTTCCGGTCCGTTAAACTCAAAAGATTCGATTTCTAGACGAACGGACGCTATTTCCGCCATCATGCCCTCTACCGTTATTTTATAGTATGGATTGGAAGTAGCTTCGCCATAACCCATTTGCCCGTTCAAGGAAAGGCAGACCACCAAAGAATCCATAAAATCACGTGATTCCCGCGAAATACTAAATGTATGCTTTAATCGTAATACATATTTTTTAAGCTGTAGTTGCATCCTGGCAGAAGTTTATACTAAGATGCAAAAGACCTGTCAGGTTTCCAAAACCCGACAGGTCTAAATAGAAAGTTGGATGATTTGATCGATGAATAAAAACCTAATATTTATACACGCTTCCGGAAACGGATTTGTTTTTTGTTACCGCTGCATCCCCGGAATAACCAATATTTGCACCACTGCTTGCATCCGCCGTTAAGTATCCCGATACGTGCACGCTGATGTTGGCACCACTACTGCCATCAGCCCTGCATTCCTCTGCCGTTAAATTCCTTGCGCTAATGTTGGCACCACTGCTGCCATCAACATACATTTTGTTCGTTTTTCCGGATACTTCAATATTGGCACCGCTACTGGCATCAATATCCAATTCATTGACCGCCAATTCTACATTAAGTGCGGAACCGCTACTGGATTTGACCATTACCCGATCACCCTTGATTACGTTTTGTGTGGTTAAATGGGCACCACTGGAACTTTTTATGGCCTCAATATCCGGGAGGGAAACAAAAACTTTTTTTGTTGCCCGGCCTATATTCTCTACGGTGTGTATACGGAGCTTGCCGTTCTTGATATCCGTTCCGATCAAATCGATAATATTCTCATCGGCCTCTACGGCAATCTTGAACGCATCATCCTGGGTAATATACACATCCAACCCTTCCGAAGCGTGGATTGTGGTAAATTCCCGGGTAACCTTTCTGTTTTCCTCTACGACCACTCCATTTCCTTTTTTACCCGAACCAAAATCGCCCAAATTGATATCAAAGGCGCAAGATGATAAAAACAGCGATAGGGCCATGGCGATCGTAACTTTAACTAATGTTGTCATGATTGTTGTTTTTTATACTGAAACAAGTTCAGGATTCGATTAAATGATTGACTTTAATTTTATTTGATATTGAACGGGTGCTGTACGAATGTAAAATTATATTCCTATTCCCTTCTATACCAGTATTTATAACCAAAGTGTCGATTTTGTCCTTTCAATTGTCATAAACTTTTATGGTCAAATTTTTTATTAGTGTTTTTTAAAGGGAGTTGTCTATCCTTCTTCGGTCTTAATTTTCAGCCCATTTTCGTCCAATTTCATTTTAAAGGATTCCCCGTTGTCCTTAACATCAATGTCGATACCGTTTTCGTTTATCTTTATTTTGCCTTTTTCCCCATTGTCATTAATGTTGATATCAATACCATTTTCATTGATCCGGATTCTATTGTTATCATCTTCGTCCATCATATTTTCAGGGCAGTCCAGGCATTCCAATTCTGAACTTGCGGACATTTTCCAGATATGATTTTCCAAATCAGCGATATCCGTATTCGTATCCGCACGCATTACCCAACTTCTAACTTCACCGGGCTCATAGTTTAAAATCGTTCCAACAGGTACATATAGATTTACTTTGACCTCTTGGTCTTTAAATTTGTTGTTTGAATCGGTGGTGAGGAAACTATTTAAAATCAGGGTGTTTTCGGTCATTTGATAGTCATAGTCGATTTGTCCTGCCGTTTCTTTTGCTTTTGAAAAAGAAGGTCCATCGGCTTCTTTTCTTATTTCTAGACGAAAGATGGAATCTTTGGATTTTTCAATACGAAAACGGACATCGTGGGATGCCAATATTTTACGGCCGTCATCATCATAGGTCACGATGAAATCATTCATTTGCATATTTACCTGCCCGGTATGATAATCAGATGTTGCCAAACTTATGTTCAACGTATCGCTCGGGTTGGCCATAACAAGTTCCTGTTCTATGGTAGTACTCCCGGAATAGGCGTGTGCTGCCGCTTCCCTTATACCAAATACGATCAACAAGATGATGGAAATCAACCAAAGCCCCAATAATGAAAATTTTGCAACGTTCCCTATGGACTTTAAGTTGGTGACTAAAATTTTCAATCCTAAATACAGCAGAAAAAAGAACGGGATCCCTATGGCGAAAAAAGCCAATATAGAAACTAACCAAACCGGTATGTTGCTGGAATTGACGATATTGTAAAAATCCACCCCGGGAAGATGTATCATATCCAGCACACCAACGGAAACCAGCCCGATGAAAAGCCCTATTAAGGTAGAAGCTCCTATAATGATCAATAAAATACCAATGAATTTTGCAAAGACCTTAAAAAAGAACATGATGATATCACCTAAGGTGTCAAAAAAGGTTTTACCGCCATTTTTCACCTTATTTCCCATTTCTTCATAATCAACGCTCTTTACTTTATCGGTAACCTCTTCAAACCCTTCCTTTACTTTGCGTTCTATATTGCTAATATTGATGGCTTCGCCCCGCATATCCAATTTTTGCGAGGTGGTTTTGGCTTCGGGAATTAAAATCCATAGGAGTCCGTAGAGTAGGATAAAACCCCCGCCAGAACCCAGGGTAAGGATAATCCACAGGATACGTATCCATATAGGGTTGATACCCAAATAATGGGCCAGACCCGAGGAAACCCCTGCCACGTATTTTAGTTCCGTATCCCGGTACAGTTTTTTGGTCTTTGTGGCCGTTGTTTGGCTTTTTGCCCTTGGTTCGTCATCGAAGATGTCCTCATCTACCATATAATCTTCGGGCTGCCCCATGATGGCGATGACTTCATCTACTTGTTTTTGTGTAATGACCTGTCTTTCGTTTTCCAATTTTTCGTAGAAAAGCTCCGCAATCCTGGCTTCTATATCCATAAGGATTTCGTCGCTCCCCGGTGTATTCGCAAAAGATCGTTTTACGGATTCCAAATATTTTCGCATTTTATGATATGCATCTTCGTCTATATGGAAGAGCATATTCGCTAGATTTATATTAACTGTCTTGTTCATTTTAGCTGTTTTTTGTGTTGGTTACCAGGTTCGTGGCCTTTCTTAATTCGTCCCAAGTGGTATCCAGCTCTTTTAAGAACAGTTTACCGGTTTCCGTTAGCGTGTAGTACTTTCTTGGTGGCCCCGATGTGGACTCTTCCCAACGGTAGTTTAAAAGCCCTGCATTTTTCAATCGGGTAAGGAGTGGATAAATAGTGCCCTCCACGACCAGCATTTTAGCATCTTTTAACGTATTTAGGATTTCGGAAGCATACTTGTCATCTCCATTAAGGATGGACAGTATACAATACTCCAGAACCCCCTTCCGCATTTGCGCTTTTGTATTTTCTACGTTCATAATTTCTTTTTACTTTTTATGCAGTCCCGATCGCCCGGGAAACCGCCGCCCATGTTTTGGCAGGCTCTTTTTGTCTTATGGTAATCTGCATAGGTTAACTGTTCGTTTTTTGTCCCGATAACTATCGGGGAGATGAATAAACACCGTTTTTGTGATTACTGGGTTCCTGAAACAAGTTCAGGATACATTGATTGATGATTAAACTCCTGGGGGTGTGATGAATACCCCGATTGTATTCATATAGAGACCATACCGACAACAAAGGCAACAAGGATCGCTACTATGATTTTTATTAATATCATTATTTGATGAATTTAATGGTTATAGGGTATTGAAATGTTTGTCCTTCATTGGTTCGGATCGTAGCCAATATGGTGTAGGCAATATTAACAATGAACAATGCTCCATGTGCTAATCCTGCGAAACCTACGGGCCAAATCCAGGAACCAAAATTGAGATTATTGAAATTAAAATGAAAATCCAGGGTGTTGTATCGATTTAAATTGAAAAATTTAAAATGCTCAAAATCAAAAAGGTCGGGTAAAAAACCAATAAAGAACGGAATTGAGATAATGCCCAGGATAAAAGAATAGAGCAATAGGCTTATTTGAAAGTTCAGGGCCTGTTTCCCGTTATGATCCACAAACTTATATTCTTTTTTGTTTGCTGTCCATAAAACAAGCGGTAGAATAAAGTTCCCAAAAGGAATAAAGAATTTAGAAAATGTACTTGCATGTATGAGTGCGGATAA
Organism: Maribacter spongiae; assembly: GCF_047345125.1. Lineage (NCBI taxonomy): Bacteria > Pseudomonadati > Bacteroidota > Flavobacteriia > Flavobacteriales > Flavobacteriaceae > Maribacter > Maribacter spongiae. The sequence continues at coordinate 17,251 of NZ_JBLFEQ010000011.1, forward strand.
ATTTCTTTGGTGTTTATCTATGGTTTCTGTCATGGCTCAATTGTTATATGACTTGGTTTTTATTACTTTGTTTGGATCAAATACATTCATAACCTAATAACTTACTATGCAAATATATGTTTAAAATAAGGTACTTTGCAAAACATAGTACTAAAATTTAACAAAAAATTAACTATGTTGTTCTTGATTTTAATTGATATATTTAAAGGAAATTAGGATGTAAAATGGTTGTAAACACGCGTAAATTCAATACGTTCACCTTTTTTAAACTTCCTTCTGCCTGGTGGTGTGGTGTGCGTTTGCGATATATAGATGAAAATAAGGCTGTTGTGACCGTAAAGCATGGATGGTTCAATCAGAATCCGTTTAAGTCCATGTTTTGGGCCGTACAGGGCATGGCGGCAGAACTTAGTACAGGTGCAATGGTGATGGCCCAGATCCGCTCCAGTGGTCAAAGAATATCCATGTTGGTGCAGAACAACAATGCCAATTTTTCCAAAAAAGCGACCGGGAAAATAACCTTTACTTGCCAGGATGGACATTTAATAAAAGAAGCTTTGGATAAAACTATTGCCAACGGGGAAGGGCAGACCATTTGGATGAAATCCGTTGGTGTAAATGAAGACGGGACAATAGTAAGCACATTTAATTTTGAATGGACACTGAAGTTAAAAGAGTAATACACTTATTTTTTTAACGATTTAAACGAAAATTTAACGGGAGGGAATCAATTCCGTTCGGCTTTTTTCTCGATAAAAAGTAAATCCCCTTTACGACAAAAAGACGTAAAGAGGATTTAAATTGGGACAAAAAAGTGATACTTAAACCTTATTGTACAGTTACATTAAAAGTGGCGGTAACATCTGTTTCTCCACCAGCATCGCTAAGACCAGAATTAGGTTTTGTTGGTTCGTGGCGCAATATAAACGTTAAAGCTCCGGCACTTGCTGTACCTGCAATAAGGGTAAACTCTGTTCCTAATGGATTTCCGTTTCTATCAAAATTGGCGTAAGCGGTCGTAACGTCAAGTCCATTACCAATAGTATAGAAAAATTGGTGTTCGTCATCTTCCTCTTCCACTTCCTCGGTAATATTTTCAGCCGGGTTTTCAGTTTCGTTCAGTAAAACGATATTACCATTATAGGTAGTACCATTTGCTAAATCTCCCGAAACCGTAATCACGGGTACATTGGGCCCATCACCATCCAGATCACGGGTCTGTAAGGTAATGGACGTTCCACCACCGTCAGGTGTAAGCGTTATGGTCATCGTAGTAATCACCTCTTCTTCATTTACCGGATCTGGCGTTTCATCATCATTTGAGCAGGATGCAAATAATAGTGTTGCAAAAAGTGCAGTAGATAAAAATTTCAATTTGTTCATTTGTTTAAGATTTAAAGATCAATAATTCATTTTGAGATGTAATAAAAAGTTCCTTCCCAAATCGTCTGCATAAAAGCGAAGGCGATTTAGGTAATCGCGATAAGAAGTGTTCAATATATTGGTAACACCAAGACCCACTGTGATTGTTGATTTTTGATTGACTTTAAAATCGATACTTGAATTAAAGTTGAGTAAATGGTATGCATCCGGTGGTGTGCTTACATCCACGATTTCGGTAGCTTCAGTTTCCGGAATAAAAACTTCAAAATTGTTATTGGGATATTCGTTCTGGCGAAATACGTATTGGCTCTGCAATGCCAACCGTAGATTATTGAATTCTGGATTTTGATAGACAATTTCGTTCTTTGTATTTACGGGAGGCATACTAATCAAGGGTTCATCCCTTGTGCGGTCATAGCCTTTAACCAGTGAAAATTGATGGTCCAAACGGAAATTTTTGATAAAGGCATAAGAAGCATCAATATCCACGCCCAATAGTTGTGCATTGGTCTGTCTGTATTCCCAAACTTGAAAATTGCCCCGAACCGTCTGCCGGATTTCTGTAGGTTCAATAACGATAAAATCATTAATGGTGTTTATAAACGGATTCACTGAAAAACTGAAATTTTTATTTTTGCGCTGAAGGGCCAAGGAAACTTTATGTCCCACTTCTGAATTGAAACGTAAATCTCCCAGCTCGATACGCGAAGCCGAATGGTGCAAGCCTTCACTGAATAACTCCGAAGCGTTTGGTGCTCGTGATGCCAATGAATAATTGAAAAACAGTTTATATTCTTCTTCAAAAGAATAAGTAGCACCTAAGGTTGCCGAAGCGTTATAAAAATTCAATTGCGGATTAGTTAAAACCTGATTGCTTACTTCCTCTTGTTCTATCACGATTTCAGGAAAGAGTGCATCATAATTTCGGGATTCCCAAAAAGAGGTGCGATAGAATTTAAAAACATCCATATAGGTGTAATCAAAACGCCATCCAGCCTCAAAAAGCCAGTTGTCCTTAAAGTGATAATCCGTTATGCCATAAATTCCCAAATCGTATTTGTCATAATCGGGGATCAATCTGCGTATTCCGGTATTAGCTGCAAAGTTATTTTGATACCTTGCCATTATGCCGGTCTTAAGGTATAGTGCATCAGTCAATTGGGAATCCAAATCGAGCATCAATGTATGTGTGTCCAATTCTAAATCAAGGGAGGCCTTGTCGGCATCGTCACCACGGCGTATATCGAATTCCAATCGGTTGTTCCGTTGAAAATCATATTGCAGGCTCATTTTCCCGAGACCATCAAATCTTTTGAAGCCTTTTATACGCGCCAAATGGTGCGTAACATCTTGTTTGGGCGCATCGATGTTGTACGTAAAATCCCTGACGATTAATGGCCTGTCGCTGTTTATGGCCCGAAATTGATCCTGTGCACCGCCCAGATGGGAGGTCCTTAAAATTCCTATGTCATTTCTAAAGAGTGAATAATACACTTCTATACCATAATTGAAACGATTGAGACCTACTAGAAAAGAGGCATTACGTTCAAAAATTCCGGTGTTGCTCAATACATAGTCCGGTGCTTCAAAATCGCCAAAACGTTTTAAAGTTCCCTGTACTGTTGCATACCAACCGTTTTGATAACTTTTGGTCAATTGGGAGGTCGTTGAAAAACCACGTCCATTTGATGCTGCCGTAAACAAGGTCTTTCCGTATAGGCTATCTTTTACCGGAACTTTTGAAGCTTCGGCTATAATAACGCCCCCTACGGCATCGCCACTGTACTGCAATGCGCCTGCACCTTTTATTAGGGTAAGATTGCCGGCGGAATTAATATCAACGTTCGGGGCGTGTTCCGCTCCCCATTCCTGATCTTCCATTCTAACGCCATTGTTTATGATCACGACACGACTGCTGTGCAGGCCATTGATCAGCGGTTTTACAACGGTATTCCCGGTATTGAGGGAAGAAACACCGCTCAAACTGTTTAGGGCATCACCGAGCGAACCACTGCTAAACCGTTCCAGGTCTTTTTTTGAGAGGGTGTTTTCGAGAATTGTTTTGGACTTATCGCTGTAGGTTTTCCCCTCGATAGTAACTTGGTTCAATTCTTCCAAATGGTGTTCCAGTTTAAAGGTCTTGGTCGTGTTGCCAGATACTTTGACTTTATAACCTTTTGTCAGGCAATAAGGATGCGAAACCTGTATGGAATAGGTGTTTTCACATAAGTTTGAAATAATGAATCTCCCGTCGATATCGGTCTGTACCGCTTGCTCGGTACCGGCAACAATAAGTGTTGCACCTGCAAGTAAAGTCCCATCGTGAAGGTCTGTTACCGTACCCGAAAGTGTGTTGTCACAATTTTGCGAAAATGCTGTTACACTGTATAATAACAGCATTAATAGTGTATATGTGCGCATATAAATTCTTAATTAACAAAATAATAAATGTGTTTGTTGATCAAGAAAAAATAGGAGGTGCGCGTAGCTGGGTATTGGTTATTTTAAATGAGTGGAACAGTAAAGATGAGAAGTCTTCGTTAATCTTTACCGGTATTGTTGGTTGTAATAAATTGGGGTATTCAATTATGTGGTAATTAAAAGATGCCATATGGTAATCACAGATATGGCAATCGGGTACATCTTGATGGATGTGCGTACTTACTTCTTTACAAGAGACATGTTCGTGACCTTCAAAAATATGAAAAAACCGAATGGCGGTAGGCATCATTATGGCTACAAAGAGCAATAATGCGGCTATATTCTTGCCAATCCGTTTTTTACGACCCATTATTTTCTTTTATAAAAGAGGAAAATGCAAAAATAAAGAAATATTGTGTAATTAGAATTATTTGGGAATATATATGAGATAGACTTAACTAGTACATTGAATTTTTTGTTGCGTGAGCTGGGTTATGATGATTTTCTTCTTTAACAATTTCAATGAAAGGGCTTTCGATCCATAGAAAGAAAAAACAGAACTGGTGCAACGTAATTATTTGCATACCGTTTTAATTGCAGCCTAACGTTAGTCTATCTAGATTGGATTAGGGATTTTCATAGGAACACCTTATTTATTCCCTTTTCAGGGGTATTGTAATTCCGAGTGCAAATGCTCCCGTATATTGTTCAACAGTTGGTTGGAAGTAATAGGCAAATCCCAGATCAATGTTATTATTTCGTCCTAATTCCACCCCTAAAGAGAAGGGTATATGATAAATTATCCCGTTTTTATCGATATTGTCAAAAGCGGTAAATGTCTCAAATTTTCCAATAGAAGTTCCTATTCCAAATTCTACATACGGTGCTACCCAAGGTATTGGTGCTCTAACCCTTGCTTTCCCACCCATTAAAAAAGCTTTGGATTCGGCTTTTTCATCAGTTGGATTATCTCTGAGGTCTTTTCCATTTGAATTTGTCAAAATTAAACCGGCGTACGGTCTAAGTTCAACCCAAGAAGCAACTTTTAAGACCAGTTCTCCTTGAGCAAAAAAGCCACTATCGGCAATTTCATCAACGCTGGTGTATGGTACGCTAATTCCGTATCCAATTTGAGCATTTATTGATTTTTCTTTTATAAACTGTGCTTCAATTAAATTGGAAGACAAAATTAGTAGTAGTGCTATTAGGATATTTTTCATAATGTGTTACGTAAGCCACTGCCTTTTGTATTAAACTTTTATTGGTTCTGTTTTAGAACACTGTTGTGTGCTGGTTTTTCTGCTGATTATGTCTAGAGTTTCGTTTATAAAATCGGTTTTTCCAAGTACATATGAACCTCTGTCATTTTTGAATTTGGAAGCTAATTCGAGTTTTAAATCCTCATATTCCTTTGCTCGTTTGTCATTCGCATTTAGATAATCCCGAAAGTCAATTTGTTTCCACATCACATTATCTTTTGGACACATATGGATATGAAAAACCTGTTCTTTTGTTCCATCAACATTGTATCCTTTTCCGAATGTTGAATATTCCGCTATATTTTCTCTCGCAGGTACTTTAAAATGAGAATATCCTAATTCCGTGAATTCGCCGATTAATTTTTCGTCAAACAATAAATCTTTGGGAATTTCAATCATTAAATCGATATAAGGTTTAGATTTGATCGTGGTGATTGATGAGCTACCAAAATGCTCAATCCGCAATATTTTTTCTTTCCCGACTTTATCCAGTATTCGATTTTTTTCATTTTCATAAATATTCCTCCATTCAGGATTATGGTCAACCAATTCAATTGGGAAAAGTGTATTCCAATCTTCTTTTGTTAAATCATTCAATGCCTTTTTCATTGTATCTCGGATTTTTTCAACTTTCGTACAACAATAAGTGTGTACATAGTGTCTATGGTGTGGCACCGACATTTAACTGCCATTGTGTATAACATCCATTAAAAAGCAGTAAATCGAAAAGATTCATAAAAAATGAAAGATATGAACACCTGATTTACCGCCTTGCCGAAGTTATACATTGGCATTGACATTCACAAATGGGGCTGGAAGGTCTATTGCTATATTGATTTGTTCTATGGCAAGTCCTTCAGTACATCCTCCGGCCCCGAACTGTTGTTAGTATACGTTTCCAACATTTTCTAGGGCGTGAGGTCAGCAGGGCCTGCGAGGCCGATTGTTGCCGGTTTTGACAGCCTTTATGGTTTCATAATATTTTGGCAAAAAACATGCTTATTTGTCAATTTCGTTTTGAAAACGGGATATTATGAAATGATTAAATACAGCATACGAACGTATAGAATTATGCAATTATATGTTAAGGATTTCATAAAAGTTAGGATATTTCCTATGTCTCAAGAAACAAATTTTATTTTCGTTCCGAAACAATTTATACTACATCAATGATCAAAAAACAGCAACCATGGATTTTACCCTTATTACTTATTATATCTCATTTCATAGTCAATTCCCAGTCCTCACCTCTGGAAAAGGAATCCAAAGACGCATCTGTTCCCACCATTGAAAAAGTATACCTCCATACCGATCGCACCCATTATACCTTGGGTGAAGATTTATGGTATAAAGCATATCTGGTCTATGGTTATGTACATGTTCCCTTTGATCATAGTAATATTCTCTATGTAGAACTTATCTCCCAGGAATCGAAAGTTGTGGCACGCAATATTACCCAGTTGGATCATGGTTTGGGACATGGTGATTTTTCACTTTCGGATTCAGCAGGCTTTAAACCGGGCAGATACCAGCTCAGGGCCTATACTAATTGGATGCGGAATTTTGGGGATGATTTTATCTTTAAAAAAGAAATTGAAATCGTAGATCTAAAGGACCGTGTTGTCCAAAACCTTCAAGAAGAGCCGACCGATCTTTCATTGGATACTACCAGTCCCAAAACCAATAAGACCATAGATTTTCAATTTTTTCCGGAAGGAGGTTCTTTAATTGAAGGGATTTCTACCAGAGTAGCCTTTAAAGCCGTTGATGTTCATGGGAATCCCATTGAAGTTTCCGGAAAAATTTTCGATCAGGAGGGAACGCTCATAACATCCTTTAAAAGCCAACATCATGGCATAGGTACATTCTCCCTGAATAATATCAAAGAGCAAATTTATACTGCGGAAATTCTAGCAACAGATTCCAAAACGTTTAAAATACCCCTTCCCAAAGTATTAAAACATGGATATGTGCTCAATGCACATCAAAGAAAAGGACAACATTTCATTACCATCAAAACCAATCAGGCCACATTGGACAAAGAGTCGGGAGCACCCTTAACATTAATGGCCACAACAAGGGGCATTACCTATTTTGAAGGCTCTCAAACCCTTGAAAAGAACACTTTAACTTTTGTGCTCCCTACCCAGGATTTTCCAGAAGGTATAGCCCAAATTACTTTATACGATAAAAATCAACGGCCACATAGCGAAAGGCTGATCTATATTGCCAAAGATCACGATGTTTCCGTCACCTTGTCGACCGATAAGGAAACATATTTGCCCAAGGAAAAGGTCAATATTAAAGTTTCTTCCAAAACTGCCCATGGCGATGCCCTTGCGGGTAGTTTTTCACTGGCATCTATAGAAAACCCAAAAAACAATGTGATGGGGAGCAATATATGCTCTTATTTCTTAATGGAATCGGACATTAGGGGAAAAGTACACGCCCCGTGGGAATATTTTGATATTGCCAACCCAAAGCGTATGCAGCAATTGGATCTATTATTGCTCACTCAGGGATGGCGTGATTTTTTATGGAAACAATTCCCCAGTTCCGAAACCGGAACAGATTATAGCGCGGAAAAAAGAATCAAAGTCTCTGGTCGGGTAAACGGAAAAAGAAAAAATGACAAGAACAAATACACCGTTACAATGACCTTGACGAAAGAGGGGAAAGTTGCTATTAGTGAAACTGTTGCCGATGCGGCCGGAAATTTTGAATTCAACGATATCATGTTCACCGGATACGCTTCTCTTCTTTTGAACAGTCAAAACGAAGAAGGGAAAAACAAAGGTAAGCTAGAATTAAATCCGATTTATCGAGAAGCTCCCGTTGCCGATTTTAAACAGCACTTTCTTCCTCGAAATGTTAAAAACAATGTTTCGTCCTTTGCCGAAAATATCTTAAAAAAGAACCTGATTTTTGGTGTCTCCAATGAAAATCGCTTGGATGAGGTTGTGGTCACGGGGAAAAAAGAACCGGAAAAAAAATCGACCTCCATTGGCAAAGCCGATTTTGTAAAGATTCTTGATGATAAGACCCCTTCGTTCTCCACTATGGCACAACTTATTCAGTTTTCGATTCCCGGCGTCATTGCTTCCAGGGGCTCGATCCGCTTTAGTAGGTATAATGGCCAAGCCTTGATACTTATGGACGGACTTGAAATAAGCCTGGATATTTTAAGTGGTATCACTCCGGACGATGTAGATCGGCTAGAAGCGATTACTTCTGCGGCTGCGGCCGTTTATGGGCAAAGAGGAGGCAATGGGGTAATCATGATATATACAAAAGAGGGAGCCGTAAATAAGGCCATTAGAACGGCCCCCTATACGGTTAGTAAAAGAGTCCAAGGGTTTTACGATGCCAGGGTTTTTTATGCCCCCGATCACAATGCGTTTGAAACATTGGATCCGACCGAACCCGATTTACGTAATACCTTACATTGGGAGCCTTATCTGCACCCGGATGAAAATGGCACCGTAGAACTATTTTATTACAATAGTGAAGCCAGTTATCCCGTGCAGATTACCTTGGAGGGCATAACCCATACCGGTATTCCTATAGTAATCCGTAAAAGTTATGATGTAAGTAAGTAACCTATTCCCTTTTTGTAGCCTTCCCTAAAAACAGGGAACTGCATTTCTCGGTGGTAGCTTACAACCTGAAAAATTATCTGAAAATCGTTCGAAAATGTGCAAAAAGTAGCGTGGGGGCACTTGCTTTGTACAAGTTCGTTAAAAATAGGTTCGTAATTGATCTCAAGCCCTTTTATGTCTTGTGGACGGACCTTCGGATACCGATGCAAAAAGGAAAAGGCCTCCTCGCAAAGGGGTTTATACCAAGTTGTCTTATAAAAATCATGGGCTTGTGTAACGGTTATCGTTGTTGGGTGTAGTTCTTATTCAATTATTTTCTTTATTCAAGTCATTTGTTCATGTAAAATTCTAATAACTTCAATTTTATTTTTAGAAGTCAATTTGTAGAATTATGATGTGCTTCCCAGACTTGAGTCCAAGCAAGTTCTTACTTATCCCGTCATATTCTTTTCCAATATCTGGATGCGTACCAATTCCGTTACACGCCATTTTAATTAACCTTGGAAATCCACCTGCAAAGCAGGTGGTGATGTTCCGATTGGCTATGCCTATATTTGGGATATGGGTAAATATAGGAAATTGAGCTATGTTGTTTACAAGTGCGACTACCATATAGTATGGGTTCCCAAGTATCGATTGCGCATACTCAAGGGCGATGTCAAGGGACTTTTGGAAAATGATATTCGAATGTTGTGCGAATGGAAAGGTTGTTTTGTCGAGGAACTGAACGTACAAGAAGACCACGTTCATCTTTTGGTCTCCCCGTTCCCCCGAAAGTTTCTGTTTCCAGACTGATGGGCACCTTGAAAGGGAAATTGGCATAAAGCTTTTCAAGGGTTACCCTGGATTGAAGAAGAGCCCCTATTGGGGAAACCGTTTCTGGGCACGGGGCTATTTTGTGGGCACCGTTGGTCTGGGCGAAGAAATGATAAGAAAATATGTGAAGCACCAAGAAAAGGAGGAACGTAGGTTGGAAGACCAACAACAACGGTTTGACCTCTAACCTTTCCTCCCTCTATGGGGGTAGCTTAAAAGCCACCTTCTTAGAAGGTGTGATTTTTACTTTGAATTCGTAATTTTTTTGTATTAATGCCAACAATTATAATAGTTACCGGCACCTATATTTCTATTTTGTCAAGACCGTTAATCTAATGGATTTTTAATGTTTTAAAAACTCGATCAAGGTTTTTATGTTGTTGATGCCCCATTACATATGAATGGAAAACATATTGAAATTGGCTTAAAAACAATGAACAAAAGTTACCTGTAGGAGAATGCCAGATCCAGGAAGGTTGCTTCCACATTCTCCCATAGTAATGCAGTACATGCTTATTTGGTCGATAAGCATACCAAAATTTTGAAATACCATAAATTACCACGAGGTTTTCAATCGGGTACGGCAAACAGCTTTGTCATCAAAGATATATCGTTCCTGATGACGTTTTATGACAAACGAACTATCCCTCCAATCGATTCTTAAAATTACAGGTTTCCCTACAGGGCGTTGTCCATAATTTCCTGAACCACCTCAGGGTTGAGCAATGTACTCGTATCGCCTAGATTCCCCGTGTCCTTACCGGCTATTTTCCTTAAGATCCTACGCATGATCTTTCCACTTCTGGTTTTAGGAAGCCCGGGTACGAACTGAATTTTATCCAATTTGGCAATAGGCCCGATCTGCTCCGTAATCTGCTGGTTGATCTCCTTTCTTAAATTGTCCCTGTCCCTGCTTTCACCAGTTTCCTTTAATATGACATAACCGTATAGGGCATTCCCTTTAACGTCATGGGGGAAACCGACAATGGCAGATTCGGCCACGGCAGGGTGCTCATTTATGGAATCTTCAATAGGGGCCGTACCCAGATTATGACCGGACACGATAATCACATCATCTACACGGCCCGTAATCCTGTAATAACCAACTGCGTCCCGTAGTGCACCGTCCCCGGTAAAATACATCTTGTCATAGGCCGAAAAATAAGTGTCCCTATAGCGTTTGTGATCGCCCCAAATGGTACGGGCCATGGATGGCCACGGGAATTTAATGCATAGCCTGCCACTTACCTGATTTCCTTCTATTTCATTGGCGTTCTCATCCATCAAGGCAGGTTGTATACCAATAAAAGGTAAGGTGGCATAGGTAGGTGTCGTGGGCGTTACATAAGGAATGGGAGTGATCATAATACCGCCCGTTTCCGTTTGCCACCAGGTATCCACAATGGGGCTGTTCTTTTTCCCTACATTATTGTTGTACCAGTGCCATGCCTCTTCATTTATAGGTTCCCCTACGGAACCCAGGACTTTTAAGCTGGAGAGATCATATTTTTCGACAAAATCCAGATTTTCCTTGGCCAGGGCACGAATGGCGGTGGGTGCCGTGTAAAACTGAGTTACCTTGTGTTTTTGTACCACTTCCCAAAACCGCCCAAAGTCCGGATAGGAGGGAACCCCTTCGAACATTACCGTTGTGGCTCCGTTCGCCAAAGGACCATAAACAATATAGGAATGGCCGGTTATCCATCCAATGTCCGCCGTACACCAATAAATATCGTCTTCCTTATATTGGAATACATTTTTAAACGTATAGGCGGTATAGACCATGTATCCACCCGTGGTGTGTACCATGCCTTTTGGTTTTCCGGTAGAACCGGAAGTGTACAGGATGAACAAGGGGTCTTCCGCATCCATTATTTCCGCTACATGGTCCGCATAGGCATCGTCCAGCAAAGGCTGTAGCCAATAATCGCGACCTACAACCATTTCGATATCACTTTTTATTCTCTGGGCCACCAATACGGAATTTACTCCCGGACATTCTTCCAAGGCTTTATCCACGATACTTTTTAAATCGATGGTCTTGCCCCCGCGGTAAGAACCGTCCGAAGTAATGACCATTTTACAATCGGAATCATTGATCCGGGTAGCCAGGGCATTTGCCGAAAACCCCGCAAAGACGACCGAATGGATTGCCCCGATCCTGGCACAGGCCAAAACAGAAATGGCCAGTTCTGGAATCATAGGAAGATAGATACATACACGATCTCCTTTTTTAACTCCCTGTTCCAACAGCACATTGGCCATTTTACACACCCGTTCGTACAATTGCCGATAGGTGATATGTTCTGCCTCTTCCTTGGGGTCATTGGGTTCAAAAAGAATGGCCGTCTTGTTTCCACGTGTGGGCAGATGCCTATCCAGGCAATTTTCCGTAATGTTGAGTTTAGCCCCTTCAAACCATTTTATTTCGGGTTTGGAAAAATCCCAGCTTAGAACATTGTCCCATCGCTTTCTCCAAACAAAGTGCTCCTCCGCCATTTCTTCCCAAAAAGCTGCCGGGTTTCTAACGGATTTGCGATAAACTTGATAGTATTCCTCCAAATGTTTGATGTGGTAATTGCTCATATCGTGTTAACAGTCTCTTTTAAGGGTTTTTATGTGTATTCTTTGATAAAATTAGTTTCTAAAAATAAGAAAAATTAATGGTCCAACGCTTCTCCCGCACCACTGGGGATCCGAATATCCTCTACAATTTCCTGAACGTCTTTTGGTGGATCCGGGGTGAATCGCATGATGGAAAGGGATACTATAAAATTCACCAACATAGCAATACTGCCAAAACCTTCCGGGGAGATGCCAAACCACCAATCTGCCCGGGTACCTCCTCCAAACCAGCCGAACTTGAACTTGGTCATGTAAAATAGCATTAACAGAATACCTATTACCATTCCCGCAATAGCCCCTTCTTTGTTCATTTTTTTGTAAAAAATACCGAGAACTATGGCCGGAAAGAAAGATGCCGCGGCCAGTCCGAAGGCCAGGGCGACCACGGCCGCTACAAATCCGGGCGGGTTTATACCAAAATACCCCGCTACGATAACGGCCAGGGTAGCGGAGATCCTTGCGGCCCATAGCTCACCTTTTTCCGAAATCCCCGGTTTAAAGACTTTTTTGATCAGGTCATGTGAAACCGATGCGGATATGACCAATAATAACCCTGCTGCCGTAGACAGTGCCGCTGCCAGGCCTCCTGCTGCGACCAATGCAATGACCCATGCCGGTAAATCCGCAATCTCGGGATTGGCCAAAACCATGATATCATTGTCTATCTTAAGTTCGTTTATTTCATTGTCCGCCACATATTGGATCTTACCGTCCTTATTTTTATCGTTAAAGGTCAAAAGCCCCGTTTTTTCCCAATTTTTGAACCAAACAGGCATCCCATCGTATTCTTGATCGCTGACCGTATGTAGTAAATTGGTCTTTGCAAAAACCGAGACCGCCGGAGCCGTTGTGTATAATATAGCGATAAGAAGTAATGCCAAACCGGCTGATTTACGGGCATCCCTGACCTTTTTAACCGTAAAAAAACGGACAATAACGTGGGGGAGGCCCGCAGTACCTACCATCAATGCCAAGGTAATGGCAAAAATATCGATCATAGATTTAGAACCGTTCGTGTATTCGGTAAACCCCAATTCTGTGGAAAGACCGTCTAATTTGTCCAAAAGATAAGTTCCGGAACCATCTGCCATTGTTGACCCCATCCCCAATTGCGGTATGGGGTTTCCGGTCATTTGAATAGAAATAAAGATAGCGGGAACCATAAAAGCGAAGATCAATACGCAATATTGGGCCACCTGGGTATAGGTAATCCCCTTCATACCGCCCAGCACGGCATAAAAAAGTACAATGACCATCCCTATGACCACCCCGGTATTGATATCCACTTCCAAAAACCGGGAAAAGACCACGCCTACACCACGCATTTGCCCGGCCACATAGGTAAAGGAAACGATCAGGGCACAAAGTACCGCTACAATACGGGCCACCTTGGAGTAATAACGATCTCCGATAAAATCCGGTACGGTAAACTTTCCAAATTTCCGGAGGTAAGGCGCAAGTAATAATGCGAGCAGTACATAACCACCAGTCCATCCCATTAAATAGACAGAACCGTCATAACCCGCAAAGGCAATGATACCGGCCATGGAAATGAAGGAGGCGGCGGACATCCAATCCGCTGCCGTGGCCATACCATTGGCCAAGGGGGAAACACTACCCCCTGCAACATAAAATTCTTTGGTAGATTCTGCTTTGGACCAAATAGCGATTCCGATATACAGGGCGAACGTAAGCCCCACTAAAATATAGGTCCATGTCTGAACTGTCATAATTGGTTGGTTTTTAGTATCATTTTTGTGAGAATGAGAAATCTGGTCCAAATTGCGATCGGGTGATTCTATGACACCTGAAAGCATCCCTGATTTTAATGTCGATGCAATATTCGGGGGATAATGATCTGCTTGGCATCATTCGTCGTATCCGTATTTTTTATCCAACTTGTTCATCAATCTGACATAAATAAAAATAAGGAGGACAAATACATAAATAGACCCTTGCTGTGCAAACCAAAACCCCAGTTTAAAGCCCCCGACCTTAATAGTGTTCAAAGCATCCTTAAAAAGGATTCCCGCTCCGTAGGAGATCATAAACCATATAGTTAAGAGGATGAAAAGGTATTTTACATTTTCTTTCCAGTAGGCCGTGGCCTTTTTTTGTTTTTCGGACATTTTCTCGATTTTGGTTTCGTTTAGAAATTTAAGTAAAATACTTTAATTGGGCAGAAATAATATCCCGCTGGAAGAATTTCTTTTAGCCCCTGTAACAGAGCTCAGTACATTGGTTCGTTTTTCCATCCTAAGCACTCCCATTAAGGCGAATATAAGCGCTTCCTTATATGCTATGATGGTTTTATCGGGAACGATTACCTGAGTATGGGAACCTAATTTTTGCCCTAAGGTCTCGATCAGGAATCCATTGAACGCTCCTCCACCGGTAACTAACATACGTTGTTTTTCTTTTATAGGGTTTAGGGCGATTTGTTGTGCAATTTTTTCGCAAATATGATGTATCGATGTATGTAATAAATTTTCAATAGTATCATTGGTGCGCTCCACAATAGGGATCACTTTTTCCCTAAACCACTCATACCCTGTGGATTTTGGATGGGGAAGGAGGTAATACTCCAGATCGTTCAGTTGTTGTAACATTTTTGGGTTTAATTTTCCCGAACTGGCTTTTTTACCGTTTTCGTCATAATCCAGCCCAATTTTACGGGTGATGTAATTTAATAGCATATTGGCCATTCCAATATCGTATGCAATGCGTTTGCCCTTTATCTCAAAAGAAATATTGCTTATACCCCCCAGGTTGAGGCAAAAATCATAAGTATTAAAAAACAAGCTGTCGCCAATGGGAACAAGAGGGGCGCCCTGGCCACCAAGGGCAACATCATTGGTCCTGAAATCACAAATGACCTTGTGACCGGAAGCATTTGCCAAGTGTTGGCCCGAACCAATTTGAAATGTAAGGCCCAATTCCGGGCGATGGTGCGTAGTATGGCCATGACTGGCTATATAATCTACGTTTAACCGATTTTCCGAGATAAAGCTTTTGGCCTGTTCTCCTAACCATGTTCCATAGGTATTATGAAATTGCAATAGATTTTCCGCGGATAGGTGAATGGCCCCATTTAATCTGTTCTGCATTTCCGATGTATATGGAATGCTGGCCTTTTCTACAATTTCAAATGCCCAGTTCCCTTCGTTTTCCCAAATGTGGCAGCAGGCCAAATCCAGCCCGTCCAAAGCGGTGCCGGACATTAGCCCCAACATTTTATACTTCTCCATCGATCTTGTTGGTTAGTTGAAACATGATTTACTTTTTCTTTTGGTTAAATTAAAATGCTATCGTTCGTTTTGTTTTAAGCTTACGGGCAATTTGCCAATAGCTTGTACATGGCCCATAAAATGCTGTTCGGCAACTTCATGAAATTCTGGAAAACCTTGATAGGCTATTACCGTGGCCCATGTGTTTTCTATTTTGAAAAGTTGTAAGGCATAAGGATTGCCAAAATGATAGAGGACCACTTTTTTCTTTGAAATGATCTCATTTATAAAATCGATTTCCGCTTTTAAAAATCCAAAATTATTGGCGGGTTTTACCCGGGGCGGGGTCAATAATAAACGTATATTTTCTTGATCGATGACTTCTGATCTTATCCGCTTTAAAGTTTTTAAAATATGGGGGACGGGCTCATTTTTATCCTGTCTTTTGATGCTCAACGTATAATGATCGGTATTTCTGAACTTTGTTATTTTGGTTTCGGTTCCTTTGAACAAGGTCAGACTGTGTTCCGCCAGTTTTCTGTTGAGTCCGTTCACACTGCTTAAACCGGAGTTTGGGTTAAATTCCGGGACTTGGGCTTTCATCGCTTTTTCCTTCAATTGCCAGATACGCTCAAAGCTTTCTTCGACCTGGTGGGGAGTCGCCCTGGAAAGAATGGTCTTAACTCCTTCCGGAATATGTTCCGCAAAGCATAATATGTCATTGCCCGCATCAAAAGCCAACCATTCCAGTTCTCCGGGACCGGGGTAGTTTTTAGAAACGGCATGCATGTTCAGGGCATCCGAAATCACAACACCGGTAAATCCCATTTCTTGTCGTAATACCCCTTTTATAATATTTTTATTGATGCTTGATGGTCTGGTGGCATTGGAAGTGAGCGAAGGAACCGATAAATGTCCTATCATAACGGAATCGACCCCGGAATCGATTAATTTTTGAAAGGGATACAGTTCATTTTGAAACAATTCGTCCTTTGATTTATCAATTAACGGTAATCCCAAATGGGAATCCGTGGCCGTATCGCCATGACCCGGAAAATGTTTGATGCTGGACAGCACTCCTTCGCTTTCCATTCCCCTTATATAGGCATCGGCCTTTTCAAATACCTTTAATTTATCGTCCCCAAAGGAACGATACCCGATTACCGGATTGTTGGGATCGCTGTTTAGGTCCACGACCGGTGAAAGATTCCAGTGCAGCCCGGCCGCTTTACAATCTTGCGCAATGTGTTGCCCTACCTCAAAAATAAGTTCATCATTGCCCTGTATGGCTCCCAGGGTTATTGCATAAGGATATTGCGGTGTCCTTTCCACACGCATGGCCAGGCCCCATTCGGCATCTATGGCCATAAGTAACGGATGCTTGGCCGCTTTTTGATAGCGAATGATTAGATTTTGAAGGGTTCGGAAACTCTCTTCGTTTTTGATCACTTCCTTTTTACCTTCAAAATTGGTAGCGGCACTGGCTCGGCTATGAAAAAAGCAGAGTCCGCCTATGCCTTGTTCCCGAATTAATTGTTCCAGTTGTTGGATTTCTTCTTCGGAATCATTGATGAAAGCCGCAGGCATGAACAATTGTCCCACTTTTTCTTTGACGGTCAGTGATTTTTTAGCCTCTGCCAATGTTGTTGATCTATGCATCGGAACTGTTTGTTTTCTTGCCAAAATCGGGCGGATAGCTAATGAATCTCAATAATAAAAATGCAGGTAACGCGGCGATGACCACCCATATAAAGAAACCGCTATACCCCAACCATTCCTGTACATAGCCGCTTATCATCCCCGGTAACATCATTCCCAATGCCATAAAACCTGTAGCAATGGCATAGTGCGATGTTTTTGATTTTCCCTCGGCAATATAAATGAGGTACATTAGAAAAGCGGTAAATCCAAATCCATAACCAAATTTTTCAAAAATCACCGTTGCCGTTACGGCGATGATATTCGTGGTTTTGGTCAATGCCAATAGTGCATAGAGGATATTGGGAACGTTCAAGGAAAGGACCATGGGCAACATCCACTTTTTTAACCCATCCTTGGAAATGAGTATGCCCCCTAAAATACCCCCTATAGAAAGCATTATCACACCGACTGTACCGAAAATGGTTCCGATTTGTTCCGTGGAATAGCCCAGTCCTCCTTTATCCATAGTGTCCAGCATGAACGGTGCCGCCATTTTTACAAGTTGGGACTCGCCCAGCCGATAAGTAAGGATAAAGGCCAGTGCAATCCCGATTCCCGGTTTCTTAAAAAAAGATGTAAAAACTTCCCAAAATCCTTGAGGCTTTTCCTTGATCAGGGTTTCCGAACCTTCATATTTTGGAGTGGTGAAAAAATTGGATAGGGTAAGTATGAGCATGAGCACGGCCGCTGCGATCATGGTTATGCTCCAGGCCTTGGAGTTGTCTCCATATTTGGTTTCCAAAAATCCGGCCAATATAACGATCAGCCCCTCTCCCGTAACCATGGCCAGACGATAGAAAGTACTTCGCATCCCAACAAAAAATGATTGTTTTTTTTCGGTCAACCCGATCATATAATAACCATCCGAGGCTATATCATTGGTCGCGGAAGCAAAGGCCGCCATCCAAAAACAGGCCAAGGTGGTCAAAAAGAACATATTTGTAGGAATGGAGATCCCTACGCCCAACAGAGCCAGGGCAATCAGCAATTGCATGCCCAAAAACCAATTCCTTTTGGTACTCTTCAAATCAATGAAAGGACTCCATAACGGTTTTAATACCCATGGCAAATACAACCAACTGGTGTACAGTCCGATATCGGAATTGCTGATGCCCAATTTTTTGTACATGATAACGGAAACCGTTACCACCATAACATAGGGCAATCCTTGAGTAAAATACAATATAGGTACCCAAACCCAGGCTCCTTTATCTTTTTGAATCATTTATGGTATTTTGTTTAAATGTAAAACTATTGGTTGGGTTTCCCTTCCGTAGTTGTCCAAAAAGGTAATGGCAAAGCGTTTTCCCCGAATGATAGCCGTTGGAATCGTAATTATATCCGAAGACTTTTCAATAGCTATTTTTGCCAACATTTTTTTATTGGAATATTCCGCTTTTACTTTTTTGCCGGATTTATAGACAAGCATATTTTTTAGGTTTGTCAACCCTCTTGCTTTTAGTTGGATGCTGTCATTGTTTTTTGTGATTGGGACTACTTGGACCAAATTTGGGATTTCCTTTTCAATATGGGGAGATACGGGGGGCAAAGCGGGAAATTTATAATATTTCCTTTTTAGGTAGCTGGCCACATCCGGATTTTTATCCATCAAGGATTTTGCACTGAACAAAATATTTCCGGATACTTCTCGGGTCTGGCGAGCCAGTTTTATCTGATCGGGCAGTTCCTTTTTGCGCTCCCATGCAACATCGCTGTTGTTCCGTATTTTATATGCACCGTTTCCGATATAGAGATGGGTGTTTTTAGAGTTGTTGGACCACCAGTCCATAATTTTATGGTGAGAGGCAACGGGCAGGTCCATGCTCCAATACACTTGTGGCGCTATATAATCTACCCATCCTTTTTCCATCCATAAGAGCGGATCGGCATACAGATCCTCATAGGTGGTTTGGCCCGCTTTGGTGTCCGAACCCCTCGGATCCGTAGTCTTATTTTTCCAGACCCCGAAAGGACTTATGCCAAACCGGACCCAGGGCTTAATGGTCTTAATGGTTTTACTGACATTCTTTACCAAAGAATCTATATTGCTTCTTCTCCAATCTTCCAGGGATTGCCCTTCCAATCGATAATCGGAATAGGCAGGAGTATCTTTGAGCGTTTCGCCTTTTATTTTATAGGGATAAAAATAATCGTCAAAATGAACGGCGTCTATATCGTATCTGGAAACTACTTCCGCTATTATGATGGAAAATTTATCCCTGACCTCTGGTAGGCCAGGATTGTAATAATACTTCTTGCCGTATTTTAACATCCATTCCGGATGCGTAAAATAATCATGTGCAGGGCTTAGAATGTCCGTTCTTAAATCGAACGTAGCCCTGTACGGATTGAACCAGGCATGAAACTCCATGCCATTTTTATGGGCTTCCCGTATCATCCAGGTCAATGTATCCTCTTCCCAATCCGGTCTTTTGCCTTCGGTACCCGATAGAAATCTTGACCAAGGAACATATTCAGAGGGATAAAAGGCATCACCCGCGGCCCTGACCTGAACGATTACGGCATTGTAGTTAAGATCTTTGTAAAACTTTAAAATTTCTAAATAATCGGCTTTTTGTTTTTCACTGGAATCGTTTCCATTTTTAGGCCAATCGATATTTACTACCGTTGCGATCCAAACTCCCCTAAATTCTCTTTTGGGTTGTGGTGTTCCCGTACTTAGAATACGGCAAGAATTTAAGGAGATTAGTGTGAGAAAGAGAACAATGTATCTGATCATAGCATAAGAAAGGCCTATCTTATTACTAAAATAGGCCTTTTTGGATAAGAACTCATCATGACTTTTTTCATTCCCTGAAAAATGGCTCAAATTCCATCTTTTGATTTTGGATTATTTCAATACAACATTTCGTATTGTTATGAACGATTAAAATTTATAGCGTACAAAAGCCTCCATAGCCGAGTAAGAGGCCATTCCCAAGGCTTTATACCTATTGGCCGTGTCCTTATTGCGTTCTTCGGCACGCATCCAGAATTCGCGTGCGTCATCGCCCTGGAACATGACCCCGTCCTTTTGGGACTGGTGGCAAAAAATGGCATTTCTCTTTTTAAGTACTTGGCTGGGACTCATGGGTACCGCCATTTCAATCTCGTTGATATCCCACTCGTGCCAGGCTCCTCTATAAAGCCATAACCAACAGTCTTTCATAAATGCTTCCGATGATAGTCTTTTCATCGATTCAAAAACGGCATCCAGACAAACCTTATGCGTGCCATGTGGATCGGCCAAATCTCCGGCGGCATACACTTGATGCGGTTTGATTTGTTTGATGATATCCATCATGATATTGATATCGGCATCGGAGAGGTTATTCTTTTTGATCGTTCCAGTCTCGTAAAAAGGAAGGTCCAAAAAGTGGACGTTGGTATCTTCCAACCCCATGTATCGGGTAGCTGCATAAGATTCACTTCGTCTTATATCACCCTTTAACTTTCTTACTTCGGGAGAGTCTATGCGATTTTCGGTCTTTTGTGCAATGGTATCGATTAAATTTTGCGTTTCCGTAGATGGGTGGATCTGCATGGCGATTTCCGCATATTTACGGGCATCGGTATCGGATACCGCAATATTGCCCGAGGTTTGGTAGGCAATATGTACCTCATGCCCCTGTTCTACGAGACGGTCAAAAGTACCCCCCATGGAGATGACATCGTCATCTGGGTGGGGACTGAAAATAATGACCCGTTTTTTTTCCGGTGCGGCCCTTTCGGGCCTGTTGGAGTCGTCCGCATTGGGTTTCCCTCCCGGCCAGCCTGTAATGGTATGTTGCAGGCGGTTGAACATTTTTATATTAAGATCGTAAGAATCCTCTAGGGTCAGTAAATCGGCCATACCATTATCATTATAATCTTTATCGGTAAGATTAAGAATGGTCTTGTTGGTTACACAGCATAACCAAACAATGGCCTTGGCCGTAAGTTCCTCGGTCCACTCACAGGTATCTACCAGCCACGGGGTCTTATTTCTGGTCAGCTCGCTCCCCGCACCGTTATCCAGGACAAATGTGCAGTTAAGGTGTTCCTGCAAATAAGTTGCCGGTACCTGGGACGAAATTTCCCCTTCTATAGTTTTCTTTATGATATCCGCTTTGTTTTGGCCCCACCCGAGTAATACGATTCTCTTTGCTTTTCTAACCGTGGAAATTCCCATAGTAATGGCCTTTCTTGGAACGTTGTCAATTCCCAAAAAAGCGGGAGCGGCATCTACCCTTGTAATATGATCCAAAGTAATGACCCGTGTTCCTGAATTGAAATGGGAACCCGGTTCATTAAATCCTATATGCCCCGTTCGTCCAATTCCAAGCAGTTGAAAGTCCAACCCACCATGTTCTTTGATCTTTTTTTCATAGGACAGGCAATACTCGACCGTTTGATCACTTGGTACGGTGCCATCCGGTATGTGGATATTTTCTGAAGGGATATCCACATGGCTGAACAAATGTTCGTGCATGAAGTAAAAGTAACTCTGAATATTGCTCCGTTCCATGGGGAGGTATTCATCCAGGTTAAAAGTGACCACATTGGAAAAGCTGAGACCTTCTTCCTTGTGCATACGTACCAATTCTTCATAGACCCTAATGGGAGAAGAACCGGTAGCCAGGCCCAGCACGCATTTTTCATTTTGAGCCTGCTTCTTTCTGATGAGTTCCGCAATCTCCTCGGCTACACGAATAGAGGCTTCATTGGAATCGGAGAAAATGACATTGTGGATTTTTTCAAAACGTGTTTCCTCAAATTGACCTACAGGTTTGTAACCGATGTTGATTTTCTTTTTTGACATTACTGTTTTCATACTGGATCGAACTGCGATTTTGTAAAAGGTTATTACTGGACTTTCAAAATTAAATCAGGCAAATATAGACAATAAAATGATTATATGCCGTTTTATGCAATATTATATGCCGTTTTATGCAATTAACAACAATTAAATAATATTCAAATCTTGTTAAACAGTATAAAATGGCAAGTGATTTATTTGATTATCTTTGAGGTGATAAAAAGGAAATTCAATAAATGTTAAAGGAAGAACGCCAACAGACCATTCTAAATGAGGTAGAGTTGCACAACCG
This sequence comes from Maribacter spongiae, assembly GCF_047345125.1. Taxonomy (NCBI): domain Bacteria; kingdom Pseudomonadati; phylum Bacteroidota; class Flavobacteriia; order Flavobacteriales; family Flavobacteriaceae; genus Maribacter; species Maribacter spongiae. The sequence continues at coordinate 39,372 of NZ_JBLFEQ010000011.1, forward strand.
TATATTGCTAACGGACATTGCAGAGACTTTGGATGTTTCCATAGATACGGTCCGCAGGGACGTTAAGGAATTGGACGGGGAGAATAAATTAAGAAAGGTTCACGGTGGGGCGATTTCCCTTGGCTTTACGACCAACAGTGCCAGAAATACGAATGTATATGCCCTGGATGAAAAAACGGCCATAGCCAAAAAAGCGATTGATATCTTAAAAGACGGTGCCGTTATTTTTATAGATGGTGGCACGACCTGTTTGGAGTTGGCCAGATTGATTCCGGATCATTTACACCTTACCTGTTTTACCATCAGCCTTCCCGTAGCCATGGAGTTATCGGGCAAACCAAATGTTACGGTTATTTCGGTAGGAGGGCGGATAACCAAAGAGGCACAGATCGCCATAGGTGCCAATGCCATTCACGCATTATCGGAAATCAAGGTAGACTACAGTTTTATAGGCACGGGGTATGTTGATGCCCAGTATGGATTAACGGAGTTTGATTGGGACATCGTACAAATGAAAAAAGCGGTCATAAAGGCATCCAAAAAGACCGTTTTATTGTCCATCTCCGAAAAATTAAATTCCCAGCACCGTTACAAAACGTGCGACATCAATACGATCAATACCATGGTCACCGAACTGGATCCGGAAGATGGTTTATTGAAAGCCTTTAAAAACCTTGATATTAAACTTTTATAGCCCATGGATTACGTAAAGATTACCGAGACCCCTTCTTACCATAACGATCTGGAACTTATGGATACCCGCACTATTTTGATCAATATGAACAAGGAAGATCAAAAAGTTGCGGAGGCGGTAGAACAGGTAATTCCACAAATAACGAAACTTGTAGATGCGTTAAGTGAACGATTTCAATCCGGTGGCCGGCTATTTTATATTGGAGCGGGTACGAGCGGTAGATTGGGAATTTTAGATGCTTCCGAAATTCCACCAACTTATGGTATGCCCCATGAACGGGTAGTGGGACTTATTGCCGGAGGGGATATGGCCATACGGAAATCGGTAGAAAAAGCGGAAGACGATACCGAACAGGCCTGGCTGGATTTGGAAATGCATGATATAGATAGGAACGATGTTGTGGTCGGGATTGCGGCATCGGGCACTACGCCCTATGTTATCGGTGGTTTGCGCAGCGCAGGGAAAAAAGGTATCCTGACCGCCTGTATTACCAATAATCCCCGTTCCCCTATAACCCAGGTCTCGGACATTCCCATTGAAGTGAACGTGGGGCCGGAATTTGTTACCGGGAGCACACGGATGAAAAGCGGGACTTCCCAAAAACTGGTACTAAACATGATTTCCACAGCACTGATGATACGTATAGGAAGAGTCAAAGGCAACAAAATGGTAAACATGCAACTCAGTAACGATAAACTTGTTGACCGTGGTACCCGTTATATTGTTGAAGGTTTGGGAATATCCTATGAAGAGGCGGAAGAATTACTGAAAAAACACGGTTCCGTAAAAGAGGTCTTGGATGCTGCCGGTAAGGATATTTAATCGTGTTATCCTTTGGGGATCAATTTATAAATACCTTTTCCTTCAATAGCTACGTAAATCAACCCATCTGGACCCTGCTTAACAGCACGTACACGTCCTTTTCCCGGCAATAATTTTTCCCGATGTGTGACTTTTGTACCGTTAAGTTGTAATCGTTCCAAATATTGAAACGCTAGGGATCCTACCAATAAACTACCTTTCCAGTCGGCGTATTTATCGGATGTAACAAATGCCATACCGCATGGTGCTATGGAAGGTACCCAGTAGTGTATAGGTTGTTCCATACCGCCCATTTCGGTTTTATCCGTTATAGAGGTGCCACTATAGTTAATACCGTAGGTAACCAAGGGCCACCCATAATTTGCACCCTTCTTTATAATATTTATTTCATCCCCGCCCCTGGGACCATGTTCGTTATTCCAGATTTCCCCGGTTTCGGGATGTTTGGCGAGACCTTGGGGGTTTCTATGCCCATAACTATAGATTGCGGTTTTGGCCCCTCCTTTACTTATGAACGGATTGTCTTGGGGAATGCGGCCATCGTCATAAAATCTATAAATTTTACCACCGTCGCGTGAAACATCCTGTGGATTGACATCCCTTGCACCACGTTCTCCTATGGAAAGGTATAAATAACCGTCATTATCAAATACGATCCTGGAACCAAAATGCTGTGACTTTGTAGTGTTGGGAGAGGCCTTGTATAGTAATTCCCCATCAACTAAAGCGTTGTTTTTTAGCCTGGCCCTCATCAGTGCGGTATGTCCGCCTTTTTTAGTTCCTTCCGGTGAGGCGTAGGAAAGATAGATCCATCCGTTTTTGGTATAATCAGGGTGTAGTTCAATGTCCAAAAGGCCACCTTGTCCCCTGTAGTAAACTTCTGGAACGTTTGAAATTTTAGTTTTTTTACCCTTCGAAAAGTGAATTAATTCACCTGATTTTTCGGTAATGAGCATACTTCCATCGGGAAGGAACGCGAAGCCCCATGGAATCTGTAGGTCATCGACGAACAACTCTGCTGTAAAAGGAACGACTTCAGGTGTAATTACTTTATTTTCAGACTTTTGTCCGCATGAAAAATTGAGTATTACAACGAAAAAACAAAGAGAAAGGATACTTTTTTCCATCTAGGAACGTTAGAAATATATTATGGTAATATTATAAATCAAAGATAAACAGAAATTATAAGTTTAAACAATTACGCTAGAGGATATTAAAGACCCCAAATCTCTACTATTCTTGCAAAAACACTACTTAACCTATGCTCCCAAAAAAACTGCGGTATACGCTGTATACCCTGTTACTGATAACTTTATCGGTGGTCGGTTCTACAGCAATAGCGAATTCCAAGGTTCGCGTTCTGTTTGACGAAGTTGCCCTCGTCATGGAAAAGGTGGTGGAAAATACCATTTCTAAAAACACCCCAACATCCAAAGATCCAAAAGGTTTTTCAAGGTTTACAAAATCCAAAGAATCAAAGATTAAGGTTTTAGCGGCCCCTATGTTCATGACCATTATTCAAGGGGCAGATGAAGAGGTGGGGTGTAGCGTTCAGGGATTTACGGTGGCCCGTTTTAACTTGTGTGGGGATTCTGATGACAGGGCCATAAGCCTTTCGGGCGGCCCCTACGGCTCTGTCTCCTGGCAGATTTTAGGCGGTTCCTGTAGCCCCGATATCAATGAGGACTGCCCAAATACAGGTTCTTGTTACAGTCAGGTGGCCACGGGCCAGACTTTTTCATTGGATGCCAGTAGTATTCCCGCTACTACGGGTGCGGAATATAGGGTAGTGGCAGACGGGCAAATTTATTATTTCAAGGTCAAGAAAAGCACCATTACACAGACCTATGTAAAACAGGATAATGTCTGTGGAGTTCCGGGACGTATCCAAATTACCAACCTTTCGAGTGCCTATGAATTTAGTCTGGATGATGGCAGTGGTTTTGGACCATGGCAGGGCCCTATATTTTCAAGTTTGGGTCCCGGTACTTATAACGTAAAGGCCAGACTCAGAAATACGCCCAATACCTGTGAGTATCCCTATGAACCCATAGTCATTGATCAATTGGATATTGATATCGAGGCCACTTTTATAGATGCACAATGTAGCGGGGATACGGGTAGTATTACCGTTACGGCCAATAATGTGCCGGGTCCGTTTAAATATACCCTGTTGAATTCCAGTGGAGTAGCACAGGAATTTACCGCATTTATACCGGATAATCCCTATACATTTTCCGCAGTAGGTTTTGGTACATATACGGTTCAGGTAGAGACACAACAATGTACGGGAGATCCCCTGAACGGTATAGATCCCCCAAGGCAAAATCTGGACACATCGGGCAACCCTATTGTGATCGGGGCCGGATTGAACGCATTGGATGCTTCCACGGAGGTGAACAGCAGTTTTGGATGTGCTACAATTTCAAGTGTGGATATTACCTTGAACGCCAATGGTGGCTCCGCTCCATATACCTATACGGTGAATGGGGGAGGGGCACAGCCCGCATTTGGGGATTCCGCTACCAATACGGGAACTACGACACATACCGTAACTTCTTCCGGAACCTATGATTTTGTTATTACCGATAGTAACGGTTGTACCATAACGGCTTCTTCCAATGTGGAGGAATTATTACCTCCGGACATTACCGTTACAGGCGTGGACGGTACATGTAGTAATGGTGGGGCCCAAATAGAATTTACCGTAATCGATGCAAGGGGATATAATCTTTCCTACCGGGTGAATTCCGGAGATCCTTGGGTGAACACCCCTCAAATATCCGTTACGGCCGCACCTGCGGGAACGTTATACGATGAGATCGAAGTGCGCTACCAACAAGGAGGTTTTGAATGTACCGTAGATTTACCGGACGTTACGGTAAGTAACGTTGGAAGCATAACGGGTTCCGCCGGTAAGGTTTCGGATGTAACCTGTGATGGTAGTGGTGGAACAAATGGCGGACAAATAGATTTTACGGGGCCTTTTTCGGGAGGTTTGGGAAGTGGCTATGTTTTCAGTATAGATGGAGTAAATTTTAGTACGGTTACGAGTTATCCAAACCTACCTGCAGGTACGTACACCCCTATTATTAGGGATGGTGGTGGCTGCCGCTTATCATTGGCCCCCATTGATATAATCGATGTTGATCCACCGACCGATCTGGACTTTGCCCAGAGCAATGTGAATTGTGCTGCTGGCACCTCGGATGTGCAATTGACCCCGACCAGCAATGCCGCTATCGTAAACTATTCCGTAATCAGTCCGGTGGTCATAGACAACGGAGGTAGCGATACTTTTATTGGGTTGAGTACCTCTCAATCCTATATATTTCAGATTACCGACGCCAATAACTGTACCTATACCGAAGGATTTAGTCCGGCGATAATCAGTTCTATTCGGGCAAGGGTAAAATCGGGAGGTGATCTGCGGGTATGTAATGGTGCTACGGACGGTACGGGAACCTTTATTATAGACGGTTTTGCCAATAATTATACCTATGAGATCAATGGTGGATTGTTTACGGGCGGTCCACAAAACAATACTGAGGTGGATTTACCACTCTCAGGGGACGGCACCTATACCATTATCGTAACCGATGTCGATACAGGTTGTACGGACACTGCCTCTTTTGATATTCAGGAAGCTCCGGTCTTGGATTTGAGCGGAAGTACGGTAACCCCCATGAGTTGCGACAACAATAATATTGGCCGGGTAGTGGCCAACGCCAGTGGCGGTTGGGGCGGATACCGATACACCTTGGAATTCCCTTCCGGTTTGACCATAGGGCCTAAATCGGGTCGCTTTTTTGGAAACCTTACGGAAACCAGTGATCCGCTAAACCCAACAGATGTATACACACTTACCGTTGAAGATTCCGAAGGCTGTACGGATACTTTCACATTTGATTTGGAAGAAAGAATACCCCCGACCATTTCAATTGCCAGTGCCGACCTTTGCTATACCCCAACAAATAATGGATCTGTTACCGTTTCCTCATCAGGAGGTGGACCAGGCCATGAATATCGAATAAATAACGGTGCTTTTCAAGCGAGTCCTACGTTTAACAACTTGGTTCCGGGAACCTATATTATTGAAGTTGAGGACGATAATAATTGTAACGATCAGATTTCTATTACCGTACCTCCCCAATTAAACGTTACATTGGATATTATTGATGAAATACCCTGTGCCGGGAACGGTACTATGGAGGTTGATATTTCCGGGGGTAGTATCGGTAATTTGGTAGCTACCTCCTATACCATTTTTAAGGACGGTGTTGCCGTGCCTGGGTTTACCGGAATACCGGTTCCTTCCGATCCCTTCAATTACACGATACCATTTGGGGAACATGGGGATTATACGGTATCCGTAACGGATAACAACGGATGTACCGATGTTTCCGAACCTATTACCTTTGATGAGCCTACCAATATTGTAGCCGTGCATACAGTTACAGGTCCCGGTTGTGGAGATGCCAATAGTGGGTTTATAGAAATAATACCGGATGCTACCGGAGGTATTCCACCATTTGAAATTAAGTTTGGCCCCGATGGAAGTTTAACCTATAGCGTAGGTGACGATGGAGCTTTTACTTATTCGTCCCAGACCGTTTATTCTGGATTATCGGCCGGAACGTACGAGTATTTGGTCAAAGATAGCCGAGGGTGTTTAATACCCGGAATCGTGGATGTAGTGGTGAGTCCGGATCCCAATGCCGCCCCGAATGCTACCGTAGCTCCTTTGGATGCGACATGTAGTGCGGGCGTAGTATCCGGGGGAATACGAATTACAAGCATAGCGGACGGTATTCCGGAATATATCTATATCATAGAGGATTTATTCGGAAATGAAATTACAAGAACCGTTACGACCGGAGCTACAACATATCCTTTGGATATTTTTGATGCAAATATAATTCCCGGAGATTACCAAATAATTACATTGGATTCCAGAGGTTGTAGCGATCTGGATACCGTTACCGTTGGTAGTGCAACAGTGGATATAGTGCCGGATAATACAACATTGCCCCCTACTTGTTCTCCGGGAGGATTTACCTATTGTGTGGATATTGTGGGCGGAACAGGGCCTTTTGACATCCGTTTAGTAGATGGTTCCACACCACCATATACCTATATTTCCCTGGGAGGAACACCTCCAACACCAGTAAGGAACCATTGTTTTAGCAACATTCAGTTTGGGCAGACATTTACCGTTGAAGTAGTTGATACCGCAACGGGTTGTAGCTATGAGGAAGTAATAGAAGTACCACAGGGCCCCTCTGTTTTAGATGTTTCCTTGGCTATAGACAACGCTACTTGTATTCCGGGAAATTTAGTAAATCTGGACTATACCGTTACAGGTTCTACGGGTTTATTGGACATCGTGATTAGAAATACGGATACGGGAGCGGTATTTACAACGGAAACAACAACGAACACCACGGGATCTTATCAGGTACCCGAGGGAGCTTACAGTATTTTGGTCTATGACAATGGAACGACCTGTTCGGACGGTGCTCGGGCAAATGCGGTTTTGGATGCCCCAAGGGTGGATATTATAGAAAATATAAATGCCAATTGTAATGCCGATGGGCAACTAACGGTCCGCGGAAGTGGAGGCACACCTTTTGTAGTGGGCAGCCCTTACCAATATGCCTATGTACCTGCCGGAACACCGGTAGACGAGGATGGCACATTGACCCCTGGAGATACTTCCGATGATTTTACGGACGCTTCTACGATTACCTTACCGGGGTCGCCTGCACCCGGAACCGATTATGATATATGGGTAAGGGATTCCAGAAATTGTGCCTATCGGATTTCAGCAGCGGTAATAACAGAAGACCCGCCATTGCCGCCACCAACGTATGATGTAAGTAACCAGTGTGATGTAACCGCGGCAACGTTTACCATTGAGGTTCATATACCGGCCAATATCAATACCCCTAATTTTACACTGGGAGGGGTAAGTCAGTTTGGTGTTTTTGATGCGGTCGATAATCGTTGGGAAACAACATTTACCGTTAACAATATAGGTGTTTACCGTGTGGACGTAATCGATGCCAACGGTTGTACGGGCTTTTCGGAACCCGAGGTGTTTCAAGTGTTATCCGCTTCGGGAGGATTTACCACTGAGCCTAATTGTACAGATGCGGACGGTACCATTACCGTTACGGCCAATGGAGGTAGTGGCGATTTTGATTTTGAACTTCAGGATAACATAGGAACTGCGATTGCCAACAATGCTACAGGAATTTTCAATGGAATAGCTGCCGGGGTATATCAGGTATTGGTGACCGATAATCAGGTAACCGATGGCACCAATAACTGTACATTTTTAATAGATAATATTATAAGCACCGTTCCGACCGTTCCCCTTATCGTGGATGATGGAAAGAGTGATATAAGTTGTAATGGAACCAATGATGGCAGCATTAATCTTACATTATCGCCCGGTACGGATGTGGATGGTATCTTGGCCTATAACCTATATACCGGTACATTGCCTTTGCCACCGTCTCCGACGCCGATAGTCACGAATACATCAGGGTCGTTTAATAACCTGGCGCAAGGGCCATATATTGCACAAGTGGTCACCAATAAAGGTTGTACGGATGAGGTGGACGTTACCATTGTTGAACCTGCGGCATTTTCTATTTCAGCTTCCGCTCCGGATTTTACCTGTGAACCGGGTGCCAACAGATTTAGTTCTACCATGATTACCGTAAATGTGATCGATCCCGGAACATTGGGTTCGGGATACCAATATAGTATTACCGGTTTTTCCAATTACCAAAGTGGAAACACCTTCGAAATAATAGATAACGGATCACCACAGGATATTACGGTATATGCCATAGATGGAAACGGTTGCCAGGCAACTTTTGATCTACCCACCATAAACCCGCCTACAGATGTGGTGCCTGCTATTATTAATGTTACACCGTTGAACTGTAGGGATGATGAAATAGTCCGTATTCAAGTTACGGGTACGAATAATTTTACGGTAAATACGGTTTCGGCCACTGCCGTAGCCCCGGTAACCAATACCCCGGGGAATGATTATGCAGATGTTCCTTTGCCGGCTTCCGGGGATTACCTTTTTGAGATTACGGATAATATTGGCGGTTGTACCTACCCATTACCTACGCATACCGTAGCGGAGCCTATAGTACCTGTGGTTACAATAACAGAAGCCAAACCGGTAAGCTGTTTTAGTACGGATGACGGGGAACTTTTTATTGAAGTAACCGATTATACGGGAGTTTACGACTATAACGTTTATGAGGTCTCGGACTTGACAAAATCCACTTCTTTGGCCAATGGAAGTTTTGATACCAATAATTTCCCCGATATTAACGGAGACCAAGCAAGAATTACAGGACTACCGGGCGGAAATTTAATTGTAGAGGTGGTTTCACAGGATACACCCTTTTGTTCCAATGATAGTAATGCGACGAACATTAGAACACCTAACGGGCCTTTATTGGTGAACGCCCTTCCTGTTGGGAATGTAGGTTGTACTAATAATACGGGTGAAATTGAGGCTACCGGACAAGGTGGTTGGGATTCCTTCCCTTATGAATATCGACTTTTGTTCAGTACCGATAACGGAACCAGTTATACTACTGAAATTGAACCGTTCTCCAACAACAGTGAATTCACGGGACTTGCATTCGGTTTTTACCAAGTGGAAATAAGAGATGTGGAAGGTTGTACCGATACGTTTGATATAGAACTGGAAGAAGTACCACAGATCGATGCGGGTATTCGTGAACCCCAGGGGCTGGATTGCCCCAATGGGAACAATGCGGTGCTGGAAGCCTATGATCCTACTACAGGTGATGCCGTTACGGCTACGCCCGGTGCTACAGGTGGTTTTGCAGGTGCCGGATACAATTATAGGTTATTGTATCTAAATAGTAACGATAACACCGATGTGGTTTCGGCCAGTGGACTTCAAAATTCGCCCACGTTTATAGGGGCCAGCGGAGGTTTTATAAGCGCCGGATGGTATGCTATAGAGGTTTCCTCAAGTTTTGATTGCCTCTTTGTGACCACACCTTATTACGTAGATCCGCCACCTCCGGTAGAACCGCTACTGGTACAGACCAGGGTTCCGGGCTGTGGAGGAATCGGTGAAATGCGCCTTTCCATTGAGAACCCCGATCCGTTGTTTACTTACGAGTATGCACCGGTAGAAAATGGCGTGGTGGTAGGACCGTACCAAACAATGACCGGTACCTCGGAATTAATTCCGGGGGTTCAGGGAATTACCTATCAGTTTGACGTGCGAAAGGTGAACGCCTTAAGTACCTGTTTGGCCGTAAGGTCCAATGGTATTACCATGACCAATGCCACGGGTATTACCTTGTTGCCGAATTTACCGGATGATATTTCCTGTGCATCGGAACTGGATGGTAGGATAGAATCCTTTGTCAACGGTGGTGTTGGAGATGATTTGTTTTACCTGTATAACGGTGATCCGGGAGATGCCTTTAACCCGGCCGCTACGGCGACCTTGTTCAGGGGCCCACAGCCAAATGGTACATTTGAGGGCTTGCCCGCGGGAACGGATTACTATATTGCAGTGACCAGTGGTGCTACTTGTATGGACATAGCAGGCCCGTTTGAAATCATTAGACCTGCACCCATTGTCTTTGATGCCGTTCCGACCCCTGTAACCTGCAACGGCGAAGAAGACGGAACGATTACGGTGGAGGTGCAATCCGGTGGAATAGGTCTGATACAGTTCGCTATAGCACCGAATTTTACGGAATTCTTTAGCGATCCGTCCACGCCGGGTGTTTATACTTTTGATGAACTGGCCGCAGGCACCTATGAAATCCTGATTCAGGATGAAAATGGGTGTTTTGAAAAAGACTTTATAACGGTTACAGAACCTGAAGTTTTACAGGTTGTAAACATTCAGACCACCCCGGAACTATGTATCGGTGCCAATGACGGTACCGTAAGGTTTGATATTATGGGAGGTACACCGTTTAACGATCCGTTGGTGAGTCCATCACCTTATTTCGAATATAAAATAGAAATGATAGATCCCGTAGATGAAACGGGTACGGCAACATTCGCCCCATATACCGGCCAGGTTGTTCAGGACCTGCAAGGTGGTGCCTCGTATGCCATTCATATACAGGATGTCAATCTTTGTTCCAATACGGAAGTATTTACTATTGGTATCGGTGTGGACCTAACGGCGGAACCTATAGTGGAATATGGGTGTGAGGGTATTTTCCCCAATAGCACGGCTACCGTTCAAGTGCAGGATACCAGTTTATTGCCCAATTTGATGTTCGCCTTGGATCCGATAGATCCAACCGACGCCATTACGGCCCTGGCCGATGTAACATATACTTGGGGAGATTTAACGCCCGGTGACCACAGGGTCTATGTGTACCATGAAAATGGATGTACCAATTTTGTGGATTTTACCATAGATGCCTATGACCCATTGACATTGTCCGCCATTAAAACGGGACCAAATGAATTGACCGCTGCGGCCGAAGGCGGTTATGGAGGGTATGAGTATTTCTTTAACGGGGAGTCTTATGGTACGGAAACCATTTTTACCACTAATGAAAGCGGAACGGTAAATGTTAGGGTCGTAGACCAGAGAGGTTGTGTTGCGGAACTGAACGTATCTTTTGAATTTACCGGAATGTTGGAGCTTCCTAATTTCTTTACCCCGGACGGCGATAATCTAAATGATGTCTGGTCTCCCAATAATAGAGAGTTCTTTCCCAATATTGAAGTGAAGATCTATGACCGTTACGGTAGGGTAGTGGCTGTTTTGGACGAAATAAGTGGTTGGGACGGAACCTATGAAGGAAAAGAAGTACCTACCGGGGATTATTGGTATGTGGTCAACGCCAATGACAAGAGCAAACAACGTTATGTAGGCCATTTTACGTTGTATAGATAGAACACCGAATAGCATATATTGAAAGGAGCCGATTTCCGGCTCCTTTTTTATTATCTGGTTTAAAGGTTAAAACCCTGCTCCTGATTACTATTGGTATTTATTGCAGTTACTTTGGTTTCCATAAATTTTGAAGGGTATCCAGTCATTTCGATGGAACGAGGAACGAGCGACGAGAAATCCTGATCATAACAGGATTCCTTTTCGTATCTCGTTCGGAATGATGGATTGTGCTTAAAAGGAATTTCATTCTTTGTTAAAAACTATGGATTTCTAATCCATAGTGGTTTATTCAATTTATATGACCTAAATTCATGCTTATTTTTCTAACGGATTCGAGTAGATGGGGCATAAGGGTAAAAATCGGAAGGGGTTGATCGGAAAAGCTTTAATAGGAATGGTGCTACTGATTTTTCAAGGTTGTGCCTCCCAACCACCGATTAATCTGATAGACAGTGAAATAAAGACCATTGTCCGGGAAGATTTAAAATACTATCTCTATTTCCCCAAAGATTACGAAACCAGTAAGAATTCGACCTTTGGGCTTTTATTGTTTCTTCACGGGGGCGGGGATTCCGGTACTGCATTGGACTCGCTTAAAAGTAGTGGCCCTCCCAAACTTATTGCCGAGGGTAAGGATTTTCCATTTTTAATTTTGGCCCCACAAAATCCTTTTCCCAAAAAATGGTGGAATACCCGTGCTGTAAAACAATTGCTGGACTCCGTTGTATCCACGAATAGGATAGCTACTGATCGAATTTACCTGACCGGATTGAGCAGGGGAGGTGGGGCCGCCTGGGAAATGGCCGTACAATACCCCGATACCTTTGCGGCCTTGGCGGTCGTATGTGGTATGGCACCTTTACCCTATGCTTCCTGGATAAATAAAAGCATGCCTATTTGGGTCTTTCACGGCGAAAAAGATGAATCCATTCCTTTTTCAGAATCGGAGACCATGGTGAAAAAATTAAAGCGAATGGGATATCAAGTAAGGTTTACCAGCTATCCTGATACCGGACACAATTCATGGGGCAAAGCCTATGCGACCGATGAACTTTATGAATGGCTAAATTCACAAAGATTAAAACATTCCGTAAAGTAACGTTGGCAATTGATCGAAGTATTTAATCGATAGTTAATCCACCTTAATCGTGTTAAGAACTATTAATTCCTTTTTTAGGTTTGTGGTAAAAAACAGATACCGCGTACCGCCATCGGTCAGCTTGGTTTTCTTTCTGATCGCTGCTACGGAATAAGGAAAATTTCTAGTGGTGATATTGGCTTTTTTTACCCCGATGGATTTCATTGTTTTTTTGTTATAAGGACCAAGGGTGCCGATTTTGAACCTTCTTCCTGGAAAACTAATTAACTCGTTGGAAGTATATAGATGTGAATGTTGATGCAGTTTTTTGAGTCCGAACCGTTCCCCGATCAAACGGTATGCTCCCGCTTTTAATATACTTGAATTGGGTTCGTAAAGGTAGGTTAAAGGTTCGGAACAATGCACCTGTGCGTTTTTTTCCTCTTCCATCTTAAAATCAAAAGTTTCTGTGGCCTCCTTTTTTATATTGATTGTTTTTAAAGCTACCGTATCCTTATAATTTCTTTGCAGTATCCATAAAACTTCCTTGACCTCATTGTTAAGGGCAACAATATGGATTTCACGTGTATGCTTAAGTTGTTTCAGGCCGGTCGAGATATCCAATAAAGGTCCCGTTTTGATTAGGATATTCGGGCTTTTTGATAAAAACAGCTCTAAGTGTTCTATAACATTAGGTTCGCAATCTTCTAAAAAATATACTTTTTCATTGTTTTTTGCCCTTCTTGATGGGTCTATATATAACCAATCAAAGTGCTGATCGGCCATGGATAAGAACTTGATTCCGTCTTCTGCAAATGTTTCAATTGTATTTGCATCGAGTATTGAAAAATTGTGTTTTGCAATAGCCGATAACGATTCGTTCTTTTCGAGATGAAAAACACGTTTGACTTTTTTGCTAAATGCATAGCTATCTACGCCAAAACCTCCCGTAAGATCGGCAAGCGTTTCTCCATTAACAAGTTTGGATTTATATTCCGCAGTCGTTTCGGACGATGTCTGGGAAATATTCAATTTATTGGGGTAATAAATACCTTCCCGCGAAAACCAAGTGGGGAGTTTTTTTTTACTCCTGGCTTTGGATTCTATCTGTTCTACCAGTTCCTTCTGTAAAATGTGGGGGAAAATGGTTTTTTTGAACAGTAGTTTTAAAGGGTCCATCTGTAGGTTATCGGAAATATAGCCCTGAACCTCTTTTTTTAGAATATACGTATTCACGATACCGGTCAAAGGTTTTCGGTCAGGGATTTCACAATTTTATTTTCTGCAAGAAATTCCTTTAGAATTACCTTGATAGCGGTATATCCGGGAACGGCCACGATCATGCCCACAACACCGAACAAAAGGCCAGCGATGATGATGACCAAAAATATTTCCAATGGATGGGACTTTACACTATTGGAAAAAATAAAGGGTTGCGAGAAAAAATTGTCCACTAATTGCCCAATGGCCAGACCGATCAATACATAACCTGCCTTTGGCAGAATAATTGAACTAAAATCCGAACCGAGGTTACTGGTCATGGTGAGCGTTATCATAAGCACGCCCCCTATAATGGGGCCAACATATGGAATAATATTGAATAACGCACAGAGAAAGGCGATAACTATGGCATTTTCTATACCTATGATCAAAAGTACGATCGTGTAGATAACGAATAGGATAAAAATCTGCAGCAATAGCCCCACGAAATAACGCGATAGCAACGTATTGATTTTTTCAATGGAGTTCATTGTTCCCTTTTCCTTTGTTCGCGGAACAAAGGTCAATAACCCATTTTGAAAAAGTTTACTGTCCTTTAAAAAGAAGAAAGAAATGAACAATACGGAAAAGAGACCGATACTTGCTGAGCTCAAAACGTCCAAAAATGAATTTAAAAAATCCGGAATAAAGCCAAGGTCCAGGCCCTGTAGGATATTTTTTTCTATTTCCGAACCTTCAATGACGTTTTCGACGACCTGGTCTGATAGCCCCAGATAATCCATTATCTGGGCGTATAAGGTGTTGACGTTGTCCTGCAGTTCATTAATATTCAATAGGGATAAATTCTTTCCTTGCTCCGAGATCAGGGGAATGAACAGAGCGATTATCCCTGCGAGCAAACCTACCATTAAGACCATGGTCAATATTACGGCCAGTATATTCGGTAGTTTTAATTTCCTTCTTAGGAATAAAACGATGGGCCTGCCAATTAATGCGATAACCGCTGCAAAGGTCAGGTAGGCCAGTACGGAGCGAATCAAGTATAAAAAATATAACAATAGTACAATGCCGATAACAATACCGATCGCCCTTAAAATACCTTTGGATATAATTTTGGATGTCATAAATCAATTTTTAAAAACATAGGAAACAATATTGGCACCCATTTTTAATGCCCTTTGCCGAATTTCCTCCGGATCGTTATGAACTGTAGGGTCTTCCCAGCCATCGCCTAGATCACTTTCCAAAGTAAGTAAAAGAACCAATCTGTTTTCATGGAACAAGCCCATGGCCTGTGGTCTTTTACCATCATGTTCATGTATTTTAGGGAGTCCTTCTGGAAAATCATAGACCGTTGAAAAAATAGGATGGTCAATAGCTAGTTCCTTCAAATTTTTATTAGGAAATAGTTTGGTTATTTCTCTAATGATATAGGGCTTCATCCCATAATTATCATCAATATGTAAGAATCCGCCAGACCGTAAATAAGTTTTTAGATTTTTTAATTCATCTGGTGAGAAAACTACGTTTCCATGGCCGGTCATGTACAGGAATGGATATTGGAACAATAGAGAGCTACCTGCTTCCACTGTTTTTGGCTTAACCTTCAAATTAGTGTTGACATTGGTATTGCAAAACCGGATCAAATTTGGTACCGCGGTAGGATTGGAATACCAATCACCACCTCCTTGATATTTTAAAATAGCGATTTCTTGCCCATTACCCATGGTAATCATAAAAAAAACACAAAGTGGGAATAGTACTGTAAGTTGTTTCATGCAACTGCGAATAATTCAATATCAAATGTACATAATATCAAGATGAAAGAAATGACAATAAATTTTTATATGGCGCAATGCCGATGTGCTTTCTTGATCTATTTGCTTTTGTTCAATTAAAAATAAACCTATGAAAAAAATTATAATCCCGGCCTTGCTCGGCCTTGTACTTTGCCTTATGGCATTTAAGGAGTTTCAAAATGGCAAGGAGACAGTACCTGCTGTGGACGTACTGGGTGAAACCAAAAACGGAACCATTGTCTTAGAGCTCTTTACTTCCCAGGGATGTTCCAGTTGCCCTCCGGCCGATGTGCTATTGGAGGAGTTAAAGAAGAAAAATCCCGAAAACGTTTTGGCGTTGTCCTACCATGTAGATTATTGGAACTATATTGGGTGGAAAGACCCATTTAGCAATCCGGCATATACCGTTAAACAAAGGAACTACAACCTAAAATTTAGAAACAGGAGCAACTATACGCCGCAACTGGTAATTAATGGAAAAGAGCATTTGGTCGGATCACACAGAGCTAAAGTTTTAAGTAAGTTAAAACAATACAATCTTCTGGATAACAAAAATAGGATAACGTTAACAGGTGATAAGATTAGGGGAAAAGTAAATTTTAATTATGAAATAAGTGGCGATATCGCGGATAAGGAATTAAGGGCGGTACTTGTCTTAAATGAGAGAACAACATCTGTTAAGCGTGGTGAGAACAGGAATAGAATATTAAGGAATTCGAATATCGTAGTTGCGGAGAAGTATTTGAAGACTGTTACCAACAATGGAAGAGGTTCTATAGAAATTCCACCTATTGTCTCTGATAATGAAAAGATTTCTTTAATGCTAATTTCCCAAAGCACTGATTTGGAAGTTACGGGAGCCGCAAAAGTAGATTTGTAGCATTAGATGGTATTGATCAAAGCTACGGTATGGCAGGCTACTATAGCCGCAGTTTCAGTCCGGAGTCTATTGTCCCCCATAGATACCGGTATATAACCGGTCTGATGGCCTGCCTTTATTTCCTTTTCGGAAAAATCGCCCTCCGGTCCAATTAAAATGGTGATGGGTTTATTGGGCAATATGCTTTTCTTTAATTCAAATCGTTGGGAAGAATCGCAATGGGCCATAAAAAAGAGTCCCTGATCTTGGTTTTGAAGAAAATCTTTTAAGGTTATCGCTTTATTTACCTTGGGGAGAAAGGTCTGAAAAGATTGTTTCATAGCGGACTGTACTATTCTTTCCATACGCTCTAATTTTATCGTTTTCCGTTCAGACCTTTCGCATATAATGGGCGTTATTTCATGAATGCCTATTTCCGTTGCTTTTTCCAAAAACCATTCAAAGCGATCATTGCTCTTGGTGGGGGCCACGGCCATGTGTAAATGATGGTTGTCCGGATGCTTTTTGGTAACGGAAACAATTTGGACCGAACAACTTTTTGGGCTTTCATCCGTAATCTTGCCTTGCACCAATATCCCTTTTCCGTTGGTGACCCATAAATCGTCCCCGGAACGTTTTCGCAATACTTTTATAATATGTTTGCTCTCGTCACGATCAAATGTAAAAGTAGTATCCGTGTCCTTGATTTGTGGGCTGTAAAAAAGTTGCATAGAAAAAGTTTAAAAACTAAGGAATGACATACCTGGCCTTGGCTGTAATATCCTGCCCGGTGAAATCTTCTTTTTTGAATTTTAAGTAGCCCACGATACCTATCATGCCGGCATTGTCCGTACAGTATTCAAACTTAGGTATATATACGTTCCAACCTAATGTTTTACTGGCTTCCTGCATGGCATTTCTAATGCCCGAGTTGGCCGAAACGCCTCCTCCTATAGCCACTTCTTTTATACCGGTAATCTTGACCGCTTTTTTGATCTTATCCATCAAAATATTTACAATGGTATATTGGATAGAAGCACAAATATCCTCTAGGTTTTCTTCAATAAAATCGGGGTTCTCTTTTGTCTGCTTCTGTATAAAATAGAGGATACTCGTTTTTAAGCCGCTAAAACTAAAATCCAGTTCTTTCATTTTAGGCTTGGGGAACTCAAAACGTAAGGGATCGCCTATTTTGGCATATTTATCTATTAAGGGTCCTCCGGGATAGGGCAGCCCCAATATTTTTGCACTTTTGTCAAATGCCTCTCCCACGGCATCATCCAGGGTTTGCCCTAAGATTTCCATTTCAAAATAATCCGTCACTTTCACGATTTGGGTATGCCCACCACTAATGGTCAATGCCAAAAACGGAAAGCCGGGCCTGGTCATGGTTTCATCGGTTATAAAATGTGCCAAAATATGGGCTTGCATGTGGTTTACCTCGATCAGGGGAATATCCAGACCCAACGCTAAGGATTTTGCAAATGAAGTACCCACCAAAAGCGAACCCATTAAACCTGGACCACGTGTAAATGCTATGGCGGATAACTGTTTTTTATCGATATTTGCCTTAGCCAAAGCCTGATTTACCACGGGAACAATATTTTGCTGATGTGCACGGGATGCCAATTCCGGTACAACACCTCCATATTCCTCGTGAATTTTTTGACTGGCCACCACATTGCTCAGCACGATATCGTTTTTGAGCACAGCGGCAGAAGTGTCGTCACAGGACGATTCAATAGCTAAGATGTAAATAGTTTCTTTTTCCAAGGTGTTTGGAATAAAAATTGAAATACAAAGGTAAAACATAAAGCCCTATCAGAAAATTAAGGAAAATACTGCTCAGGATCGTTCTGGTCATTTTACTGATATGTGTTTTAGGGACCCTTGTTTTATCGCTTCCCTATGTACAGACACAACTGGCCCGGTATGCGACCAATACCATCAATAAGGAATTTGGCACCAATATCAACATTAACAAATTAAGGGTCTCCCTAATTTCATGGGATACCGCATTAAAAGGTATATACGTAGAAGATTATAAAAAGGATACGCTTTTTTATATAGACGAACTTAAAACTTCTATTCTAAGTGCGGGAAACTTGGCCCAAGGCCGGTTGGAATTTGGGGATATTGGCGTTAATAAATTAAATTTTAAGCTCAGAAATTATCAAGGTGTAAGGGATACCAATTTGGACGTTTTTATAGACAAGTTGGACGATGGCAAACCCAGGGCACCAGGTACCCCACCGTTTTTCCTATCCTCATCCTCTGTAGAAATTAAAGAAAGTACGTTTCAGTATATAGATGATAATTTGGAAACCCCTGAAATACTCCATTTTAATAATTTGAATATTGAAGCAGCGGATTTTCAAATTTTGGGCCCGGATGTTTCAACGGGTATTGAAGGAATGTCCTTTATGAGCAGAAGGGGGATCAAGGTGGAAAACTTGAATACGGATTTCAAGTACACCAAACAACAGATGCGTTTTGATTCCCTGAACCTTAAGACCCCCATGTCCAATTTAGAGGGGAATCTATTGTTCAATTATGACCGAGCGGACTTTGCGGACTTTTTGAACAAAGTGAAGGTCGTGGCCAATTTTACGGAATCTACCGTTGCCTTGGATGAAATCAATTTGGTGTACGATGAATTTGGAACGGGCAAGATCGCCACTTTTTCGACCCATATCAACGGTGTTCTCAATGATTTGAGTACCGAAGATCTTTTTCTGCTTTCGGACAATACCGGCATCAGGGGGGATTTTAATTTTAAGAACCTTTTCAATACGCAAAAACCCTTTATTCTGGATGCCAGAATGAAAAATGTGACCAGTAGTTACTATCAATTGAATGCATTATTGCCCAATCTAATTGGAAAATCCTTGCCCTCAATATTTAGTAAGTTAGGCCAGTTCACCATAAGGGGAAATACATTGATAACGGATTCGTCCATAGATGCCAAGGTAAATATTAATACGGCTATTGGAAGTAGTTATACAGATATTGTCCTGACCGATTTTAACGATATAGACGAAGCTTCTTACAAAGGGTTCATATCCCTTATAGATTTTGACCTGGGAGATTTTGTGGAACGGAAAAGCCTAGGGAAAACTACCCTTGATTTTAATGTGGAAGGCCAGGGCTTTGTTAAGGACAAATTAAATACCGAAGTTATTGGTCAGATCTATACGATTGAATTCAATGGTTACAGCTATAAGGACCTAAAGGTGTCCGGTATCTTAAAAGAACAATTGTTCGATGGTTCATTGATCAGCAACGATGAAAATATACAGTTTAACTTTAAAGGGCTGGCAGACTTTGCGGAAGAGCGGAACAATTTCAATTTTGTGGCCTCGGTGGCCTATGCTGATTTTAAGGAATTGAATTTTATAAATGACAGTATTTCCATTTTCAAGGGAAACGTAAGTATGGATATCAATGGAACCACATTGGATAATATTGTCGGGGACATCAGTTTTACAAAGACCAATTATCAAAACATTAACGACACCTATTATTTTGATGATTTTACGGTTTCCTCCA
The DNA here is from genome assembly GCF_047345125.1 of Maribacter spongiae. Taxonomy (NCBI): domain Bacteria; kingdom Pseudomonadati; phylum Bacteroidota; class Flavobacteriia; order Flavobacteriales; family Flavobacteriaceae; genus Maribacter; species Maribacter spongiae. Next base: position 59,340 of record NZ_JBLFEQ010000011.1, read on the forward strand.
ATTTTGAAAATAATTCCGTAAGAACCATAAACATTAATTCCCCGGACATCATTACAGGGTTTATGAAAGGGAATTTCAAGGTAAGGGAACTGGGAAAATTGCTGCAAAATTCGTTGGGCAGCATTTACACCAACTACCGCCCTTTTGAGATTTCCAAAGGACAGGACCTATCCTTTAATTTTAAGATCTATAACAAAATAGTGGATGTCTTTTTCCACGAAATCAAATTTGATCCGAATACCTTTATTAAAGGTAAGATCGTTGCGGATAAAGGCGATTTTAAACTAAATTTTGAATCGCCCAGTATCGTTGCCTATGGCAATGAGGCGGATAATATCGAAGTGAAGATCGACAATAAGAATCCGTTGTTCAACACCTTTGTTTCGGTCGGGGACCTCAATACGCCCTACTATAACCTGAAAGATTTTAGTTTGATCAATACCACGCTTAAGGATACATTGTTTTTTAGATCGGAATTTAAGGGCGGGAGTGAACTGAACGATAGTTACAACCTTAATTTTTATCATACGTTCAACAAGGAGAACAAGTCCGTTATCGGTCTTAAAACTTCGGATATCAATTTTAAGGGCAATAAATGGATCTTGAACAAAGATGGGGATACCAAGAACAAGGTGATTTTGAACCGCTCTTTGGATAGTATTACCATTCAGGAAATTGTAATGAACAATGAGGAACGAGAACAAATTCGTTTAAAGGGCCAATTGGCGGACTCTACCTATAAAGACCTGCAATTACAGTTTAAGATCGTCTCTTTGAATAAAATAACACCGGTAATAGATAGTCTTAAACTACAAGGCGAGGTGAACGGGACATTGAATATTCTTCAAAAAGATGGGATTTATTTACCGTCCTCCAATTTAAATATCGGCGGTTTTGGAGTAAATGATGTAGGATTGGGCGATTTGGCCATTAGTATAGTAGGAAATAGGGATTTAACGGAATTTCAGGTAAACTCCCAACTCACGGATAACGGTTTGGAAAGATTTGGGGTAGTGGGTAAAGTCGAGAACAAGGGTGATATACCCGTAGCCAATCTGATCGCTAATTTCAATAATTTTAAGTTGGCGCCTTTTAGTCCGTTGGGAGAGGGGACAATAGACAGGATTCGAGGAGAAATGGACGGTCGGGTATTGATTACCGGAAGGGTTGACAATCCTAATTTTGATGGTCTGGTCACTTTGGACAATGCCGGGATAGCCATTCCCTATCTAAACGTGGACTATAGTTTTGCACCGCGATCCCGGGTCCTGCTCTCTAAACAAAAGTTCGATTTTCAGAATATCGCTTTAACCGATGTGGACAAAAATACGCATGCAACACTGGATGGTACCATTACGCATAGCTATTTTGATAATTGGGTCTTGAACTTGGATGTGGATACCAATAACGACCGTTTTTTAATACTGAACACTGAATTTAAGGAAGGTGACCTGTACTACGGTACGGGTTACCTGAACGGTACCGGACGTATTTATGGACCTACGACGGCACTGAATATAGATGTGGACGGGGAAACGGCCAAAGGCACATCATTAAAAATTCCATTGAGCGATGTAGCGAGTATTGGGGATTATTCCTTTATTAATTTTGTGGAAAAGAACGATTTAAGGACCATAGAGGAACAAAGGCAATTACAGGACTATCAGGGATTGGAATTGGAATTTAACCTGGACGTTACACCAGATGCCGAAGTCGAGATCGTTACGGATACCAGAACGGGAAGTTCCCTTAAGGGTACGGGAGAAGGTATTTTATTGATTCAGATCAATACCAATGGCAAGTTTGAGATGTACGGGGATTTTGTTGTGGTCACCGGGGAGTTCAATTATAAGTTCGGAGGGATAATAGATAGAAAGTTTACTGTAAAATCAGGAGGTACCATTAATTGGGATCAAAAACCCCTGGAAGCCGATTTGAACATGGAAGCCGTTTATTCTTTGAACGCAAATCCTGCGCCACTTTTGGATAACCAGGCATTTACCCGAAGAATACCTACAGACGTTATTATTAAGCTTACGGGCGAGCTTCAAAGTCCGGATATTGAATTCGGGATAGATTTTCCCAGGACCAATTCCATTGTACAATCGGAACTGGAATATCGGCTTCAAGATCCTACGGTAGAGGAGAAAAATGCTATTTTCCTGTTGGCCCAAGGTACTTTTGTAAACGATCAAAGCGGTATAAACCAACAGGCGATAACGGGTAATTTGGTACAGAGCGCCTCGGGTATTTTAAATTCCATTTTGGGTGGGGGCAATGATAAGTTCAATTTTGGATTATCCTATGAACAGGGAACCCTAGATCGTAATGCGGATATTGAGACGGATGACCGTATCGGGGTTACGGTGTCTACCCAGATAAGTGACCGTGTGCTTCTAAATGGAAAGGTAGGGGTTCCGGTAGGGGCGTCCAGTGAAACATTGGTGGCGGGAGACTTTGAAATTCAGGTATTGCTGAACGAAGAGGGTACGCTCAGTGCCAAGTTTTTTAGTCGCCAAAGTGAGATTCAGGCCTTTCTTCCCGATCAACAGGGATCCACACAAGGAGCGGGCCTTTCGTACGAGGTGGATTTTAATAGTTTTAAAGAGCTTTTCAGAAAAATTTTGGGTAAGAAAAAAGAAACCCGAAAAAATGTACGGCCAGAGGATGCTACTGTTCCGGAATCCGTTATGGGCAAGGACAGTTTACTTCGTTTTTATTCCAAGCCAAAGTCGATTAAATAGTTTTGGATTCGGTACTTTATGTTATTAAACCATAGGTTTTGGTTAAATTTTGAATAAAATGTAACAACACGGGCTTTTTCTTGGTTTTTCATGGAATTGCAAGCACAGTTGGTTTCTTTATTGCCATAAGTTTTAGTAATTTCGTTGGCTTAAATTTTTTCATGTCTTCAGAAATTAAGAAAATAGCAGTGCTCACTTCCGGGGGCGATTCTCCTGGAATGAATGCCGCCATACGTTCCGTAGTTAGGACCTGTGCTTTTATGGATATAGATTGTGTAGCGGTCTATAGGGGATATCAGGGAATGATCGAAGGTGATTTTAAGCCGATGGACGCGCGTAGCGTAAATAATATTATCAATAAAGGAGGTACCATTTTAAAATCCGCACGCTGTGAGGACTTTAAGACTCCCGAGGGAAGAAAACGTGCCCACGAACAATTGCTCGCCCAGGGAATAGAGGCTTTTGTAGTAATTGGAGGTGACGGTAGTTTTACCGGGGCAATGATTTTTAATCAGGAATATGACTTTCCCGTAATCGGAATACCGGGCACCATAGATAATGATATCTTCGGCACTACCTTTACCCTTGGTTTTGACACTGCCCTGAATACAGTGGTAGAGGCCATAGATAAAATAAGGGATACCGCCAGTTCACATAACCGATTGTTCTTTGTAGAAGTAATGGGTAGGGATGTTGGGCATATTGCCTTGAATGCAGGTGTTGGAGCTGGAGCGGAGGAGATATTGATTCCAGAGGAAAATCTTGGTCTGGACAGATTGCTGGAATCTTTGAAACGAAGCAAGGAATCGGGAAAATCCTCAAGTATCGTTATCGTGGCCGAGGGGGATAAGTCGGGTAAAAATGTTTTTGAGCTAAAGGAATACGTAGAGGAACATTTGCCTATTTATGATGTTCGTGTATCTGTTTTGGGACATATGCAGAGAGGAGGCGCCCCATCTTGTTACGATCGTGTTTTGGCCAGTAGAATGGGAGTCAGGGCCGTGGAAGCTTTATGCGAAGGCAAAACCAATCTTATGGTAGGTGTCCTGGACAACAAACTTATCTTAACACCTATAGATAAGGCCATAAAAGGCCACACAAAAATAGACAAGGAACTCATTCGGGTTTCTGAAATAATGACAACATAATTTTAATCGATAAAAACAAGTAAAAATGTCAAACTTAAAAATAGGGATTAACGGATTTGGTAGAATCGGAAGACTGGTTTTCAGAACTACGGTTAAACGAGGAGATGTGGATGTAGTGGCCATCAACGATTTATTGGATGTTGAACACTTGGCCTATCTGTTAAAATATGATTCCGTACATGGTACATTTGATGGTACCGTTGAGGTAAAGGACGGAAATTTGGAAGTGAACGGTAAAACCGTTCGGATCACTGCGGAAAGAGATCCTAAAAATATAAACTGGGATGCCGTTGGTGCAACCACTGTTGCGGAATGTACCGGTATTTTCACAACTTTGGAAACCGCACAATACCATATTGACGGAGGGGCCAAAAAAGTAGTTATTTCCGCTCCTTCCAAAGATGCTCCTATGTTTGTTATGGGTGTAAACCATAAGGAGGTAAAAGCATCGGATACCATAGTTTCCAATGCCTCCTGTACCACCAATTGTTTGGCTCCCATGGCAAAGGTCCTTAACGATGCCTTTGGAATAGAAGAAGCATTGATGACCACGGTGCACGCAACCACAGCGACACAGATGACGGTTGACGGCCCTTCAAGAAAAGATTGGAGAGGTGGTAGAAGTGCCATGATGAATATTATACCTGCGGCTACAGGTGCGGCCAAAGCTGTAACAAAAGTAATTCCTGCTTTGGAAGGAAAATTAACAGGGATGGCCTTTCGTGTTCCTACCGCTGATGTATCCGTAGTGGATTTAACGGTTCGTTTGGAAAAAGAAACTTCTTACGAAGAAATCAAAAAAGCATTTAAGATAGCCAGTGAAGGGGAACTTAAGGGTGTTTTGGGATATACGGAAGAAGCAGTTGTTTCCCAGGATTTTGTTGGCGAGTCCAGAACAAGTGTATTTGATGCGGGAGCGGGAATCGAACTCAACCCCAAGTTCTTTAAATTGGTTAACTGGTATGATAATGAAGCAGGTTTTTCCAATAAAATGGTCGATTTGATCAAACATGTAAATAGTCTTTAGAAAGACGTTTGGAATTAATATGAATTTTCCTGAAAATGAGGCTTTTTCCTTATTTTCAGGATTGTTTTTTAAAGTAATTAGGTCAATATGGTTTTAATAGTAGATAGTGGTGCGACAAAATCGGATTGGATCGCATTGGATAGCGAGGGAGAACAACTTTTTCTGACACGGACATTGGGGCTCAGTCCGGAAGTGTTGACCCGAGAAGTAATCGAAGATCGATTGGCCAATAATTTTGAACTTTCCAAGAGTAGGGAAAAAGTTACCAACTTGTATTTTTATGGTGCAGGTTGTGGAACGGATCGTATGAAGAAGTTTTTAAAGGATATTTTTAACGATTTCTTTCCCAATGCCAAAACAGTGGTAAAGGAAGATACCTATGCCGCTATTTTTTCTACCACTAAGATCGGACATCAGGGAATCGTCTGTATTCTTGGTACCGGATCCAATTGCAGTTACTATGATGGGCATCAACTCTTTCAAAAAGTTACGTCTTTAGGTTATATCCCTATGGATGACGGAAGTGGAAATTTCTTTGGGCGTAAGCTGATAAGGGATTACTATTTCCATAAAATGCCCCAAGACCTTGGAATCAAATTTTCCAAACAATATGATCTTGAGGCGGATGTTATTAAGGAGAATTTGTACAAACAACCGAACCCCAATACCTATTTGGCTACATTTGCCCGGTTTTTAATAGAAAATAAAGAGCATCCGTATTCCAAGGGAGTTATAGATAAAGGTTTCCAACAATTCATTAATAACTATGTAATGCAATTTGAACTGGCGACCAAAGTTCCGGTAAACTTTGTGGGAAGTATAGCCCATTATCTTAAAGATGAACTTATTACGGTTTTAGAACGGAACGATTTGATCGTAGGGGTAATACGGCAACGACCCATAGAAGGACTTGTTGAATTCCACAGGGAAAATATGTAGTAGTATTATTTGACCGCTATCATAGAGATTTCAACATTCACGAATTTAGGCAGATTAGCCACTTCCACCGTTTCTCTGGCCGGAGCGGTTTCTGTATTAAAATAAAGGGCATATACCTGGTTTACCTGTGAAAACTGGTTCATATCGCTAAGAAAAATAGAGGATTTGACCACATTCTCAAAGGTCATACCTGCCTCCTCAAGGATAGCTTTAAGGTTTTCCATAGATTGTGCCGTTTCTCTTTCTATATTCCCAACGACCAATTCGCCCGTTTCGGGATTCACAGGTATTTGGCCGGAGATGTATAGTGTATTTCCAGTAAGAACTGCCTGATTATATGGTCCGATAGGGGCCGGGGCCTTCGTCGTATTGATTATTTTTTTCATAGTCAATTTTTTTGAACTTAATATGCTGCCTGTTTATGGACAGGTGATAATTTTAATTTCTTATGGGTTGACTTCTGTTCTCCCATTTCAGGTCACTAAGAATAGAGGCATCTATACCGATAAAGAAATACCATCTTTTGAATTGTCCAAAAGGGGTCCAATTGAACCGCATACTAAAACTCTTTAAATCGCGCTGAAATCTAAGTTGAGTAAGTGTAAATCCCTTATTTTTAAAATCATAACCCGATGAGCCCCCTACTTTCCACCGGGGAGAAAGTTCTATATCCCCGGAAAACATTAAGGAATGACTGCTGAATTCATTTTGTCTGGCCGAATTGTTATAAGTGGCGGAATAGGCCAGTCTAAAACTCCAGGGAATTTTGGTCCCATAAATCGGATTTTCTATGTCTTTATCCTTTTTTTTGTCCTGATCTATAGGATTGTCCGAAAAACTATCCGCTCGCCCAAATAAATCGTCCGTTCTACCTCCACTTTGAGCTACATAATCAAAAGGGTCTTCTTCCTCCTCATTTTCTTTTTCCTCTTTCTTTCCAAACATATCACTGCTTATAGAATAAGAAATATTGGCATTGGCACGTGTTAACCTAAAAAGGCTCCCTCCGTTATTTATGTTGAATGTGTTGATCCGTCTGCCATTATTATCAATGGCATAAGGGTCCAATCCCCCTGAAAAGTTGATGGACATTTTGTTGTTGAGGATACTTGTTCCCCCATTTATATTTAACGGGCTCAGCCGCAAAGAGTCGGCCTCGAGGTTATAGGCCGTGGAAATATTTAAATTGCTTAATATGGGAATCTTTTTGGGTTCGAGTTTGGTGGAATCCTTATCCCTTACCTTGGCTTCCAGGGTATTGGCCAATGAAAAACTTATGCTGTTGGACTTGCCCAATCTTGGCGCTCCGTTCAATGTTCCCTGAAACCGGCTAAATTGTACTACCTCACCGTTACCGTTAATATATTCATCGTAGAACTGTTCAAAAGAAGGAGCATAACCGTAGCTGATCTGTGGGCGCATTACATGCCGTATGGCCTGTATTTTTTTATCCTCTCCAAAATTGAAGGTTCCGTATAAGGTAGTTCCCAAACTGGCACTAAAACTATATTGATTGTAACGGTCAAAACCGCTAATGGTATCCCTGACTACCGTATTCGTTTCTGAATCGAATCGTTGGTCGAAAGTTTCCAGGGTCCAGACATCTTCATAACTTCCTCCTACACTCATGCTGAAGTATTTGGCCACTTTAAAGTTGGTGCTGATCGGAATTCTGTGTCTGGCACCAACACGGGCGTTATCGAACATTCGTCCCGTAAGGAAATCGTCATCATTGGTGGTCAACCTATTTTGGGCATTTACATCATACTGAAAATTAATGTTCTGTATGAGGCCCTTTTTAATACCGTCCCGTTTGGCAAACGGAAAAATACGTTCCATACTGGCCTGGAACGTGGGTAAGGTCATGTTTATGTTATCCGGATTGGAGGTGGTGGCCGTTGGCGAGGTCAATTGTGAATGCGTTGCCGTTACGCTCATGTTCACCGAAGGATAGGCCGGAAACGTTTTTGAATAGGAAATGGAGGAGGATAACGTATTATTTTGTGTATTGGGCAGGTTGCGCTGTTGCAGCGAATTTCTGAAATACTCGCTACTCCCAAGGTTCACCGATGCCGAAAAACGAGAATTGGGACTGGCTTTGGTATCTTGGGAATGGGACATCTGAATATTGTAATTTCGGGTCAGGCTAAAGTCGCTAAAGCCCCTTTGGCTCCTTATCTGGTTTTCATATCTGAAATTGAAATTACCCCTGTATTTATAGCGTTTGGTGTAGACGGAAGTAGCTCTGAACCCCCAACTGCCGTTGGTGTAGAAATCTCCCGTAAACGTAACGTCCGCATAATCCCCCAAAGGAACGTAATATCCCATATCCTGTAGAAAGTATCCCGTATTGGGGTCGTTTCCAAAAGAGGGCATCAATACACCGGCCGCCCTGCCGACCGAAAGGGGAAAATAGGCAAAGGGTAAGGCAATAGGTGTGGGTACATCGGCAATATATAAATTGCTGAAACCTGCGATCACTTTCTTTTTGGGAACAAATTTGGCCTTGCGTACCCTAATGTAATAATCAGGATTAACGGTATCTTGCGCAGTCGTCAATTTAGCTTCACTGAGGTAATAGACAGAATCGTTTTCCTTTTTTGTGAGTTCTGCATATACTTTCATGGCATCACTGCCCAATGTGCCTACATTTGCACTTTGCTCCGTACGTGAGTTCCAGATCAGGGCCTTTTGTGTATCAAAATTAAAACGAATGGAATCCGGAATGACGACATTGGCACCTTGTTTAAAATAGGGCTGTTGTGAATAATTACCCAATGAGTCCTTTAAACGTCCGGCATATACCTCATTTTTCACATAATCCATAATGATGATACCGGCTTTGAGCTCCGTATCCTGATAATAGATTTCCGCTTCGTCATATAGGTAGATCTTGTGCTCTTTTTTGCTCAATTTCACATACTCCTTGGCCTTGTAGGTAATCTTGTCCAAGAGTAAGGGGGGCTTTTGATTTATGGAGTCCCGGGCCAAAGAATCGGCAACAATACTGTCCCTTTGCACGGGTACGGGCATAAGTGGAGCTATTATGGAATCCCTTTCCGCCTTTATGGATAAGGGTACAACTTTATCTTCTTGTGCATGTACCAAAAACGCGCCAACAAAAAGAATCAATAGGAAAAGTACGTAATGTTTATTTGATTGCAAGGCTATATATCCTATTTTTGTAAAGGTTGGCGATTCAAAGAGCCATTGGTTTCAGTTGTCAAACTTACATATATTTTTTATTCCCCTAATAGGGAATTACCATAATTTTAACCATGATCCGGGCTTTAAAAACCCTTGTGAATATGAAAATGAAATTGTTTTTTGCGCTATGTCTTTTTACATTTTCCCAATATCTTCTTCCCAATAAAAATATATTCACGATACCTGTTGCGGATAAACCTTTTGTAGTTGTTTTGGATGCAGGGCACGGAGGCCACGATCCCGGGAATTTAGGGAACGGGTATTTGGAAAAACAAATTGCATTGAACATCGTGTTAAAAGTTGGGGAACTATTATCCGCCAATAAGGATATTAAAGTAATCTATACCCGCAAAGATGACACTTTTGTAGATTTATATGTGAGAGGGGAAATTGCCAATAAGGCCAATGCCGATCTGTTTGTTTCAGTGCATTGTGATTCACATTCATCGGATGCCCATGGTGCAGGTACTTTTGTATTGGGGCTTCATGCGAACAAACAGAATTTTGAAATCGCAAAAAAGGAGAACTCGGTTATTTATTTGGAGGACAATTATGAAACAAGATATGCGGATTATGATATTAATTCCCCTGAATCGGTTATTGGATTGACCATAATGCAGGAGGAATTCTTGGATCAGAGCATTGCCCTGGCAAAAATGATCCAGGATAATTTTTCCGGAAAACTAAAGCGTAATAACAGAAAGGTAAAACAGGCCGGTTTTATAGTATTGCATCAGACTTTTATGCCCAGCGTATTGGTAGAAACGGGTTTTCTGACAAATAAGGGCGAAGGTGCATACCTGAATTCCAAAAAAGGCCAATCCGAGATGGGAAGGGCAATTGCCAATGCTATTTTAAAGTATAAGAGTGCTATAGCACCAAATACTAGACCACCCCTTGTTGAAGGCGAAGCAGCGTCAAATAAGGATAAACGGACCGTGGACCTAAAAGAAACAAGTACCGATAGGAAAGAAGAAACAACAAAAAAAATAACTGCAATTCTCGAAAAAAGTAAAGACACGCCACCTGTTAAAACCATTGAGCCGGTCAAGGACAAAGTTGCCGAACCCATAGATATCGCTACTAAGGAAAACAAACAAAAGGTGGAAAACAATACTATGGAGAAGCGGGAAAAAAAGGAAACCGAGGGTATCATTTTTAAAGTGCAATTAATGGCCAGTAGCAAGGACTTGAAATTGGTTCCTGATAATTTCAATGGTTTGGGCGGTATTTCCAAAGAACCGTATAACAAGCTGTATCGGTATATGTACGGGAGTACCAATTCTTATAAGGCAGCGGAGAAATTACAGTTAAGCGCAACCATAAAAGGATACACAACGGCTTATATTGTGGCCTATAAAAATGGCAATCGGGTTCCAATTCCAAAGGTACTCCAACAGGTTTCACAATAAAAAAGCGTCGTTTCGTTTTTATTTCTAATTTTGTTGGTAATCGTAAATCGAATTATTTGAAACTATCCAGGGAACTTAAAACAGGGATAATCGTAATTGGCGGAATTCTATTATTTATTATGGGATTTAGCTATTTAAAATCCTCCCCACTCTTTGACGACAGCAAAACACTTTACGCCATATATCCGAAAGTAGGAGGATTACAGGTAGGAACCGTAGTTTCCATAAATGGATTTGGTGTTGGAAAAGTAAATGATATCCGCTTTGTGGATAACAAGGGAAATTTAGTGGTAACCTTTACGGTGAACAGTGAATTTAAATTTTCAAGGAACAGTACGGTAGAATTGTACGATACGGGAATCATTGGCGGTAAGGGACTGCAGATTACCCCAATTTTTGATGGTTCCGGAGATATCCGATCTGGAGATACATTAAAGACCGAGACCAGACCGGGGCTTACCGAATTGGCACAGCAAAAATTAACTCCCTTATTTAAAAAATTTGAATCGGCCGTTACGGATGCAGATTCCGTATTGATAAATGTCAATACGGTTTTGGACACCAAAACCAAAATGGATTTGCAGAATGCTATCAATGGTCTAAGCGAGCTTATGGAAAACCTTAATGGGAGTGCCATAGTTTTAAATGATATTTTAAAGAACAATAGTGGTAAATTAGATAGTTCGCTCACTAATTTTGAAGCACTTACGCACAATTTTTCCAAACTTTCGGATTCTTTGAACAATGCGGGACTTGGCCGTACGTTGGCCGGTCTGGAATCTACGGTAACCAATTTGGATAAGATGATGTCCAAGATCGAGCAGGGTGATGGCACTTTGGGGAAATTATTGGACAACGAGGAACTATATACCAATCTCAATAATGCTTCCCGGGAACTGGATTTGCTCTTGCAGGATTTTAGGTTGAATCCAAAACGATATGTAAATGTTTCCGTTTTTGGAAAAAAACAAAAGGAATATACCGTTCCGGAAAATGACCCGGCCGAAAAAATAGAATAATAAAATGCAGTATGTTCCCAATATAATTTTTCTGGCCTTGCTTGTTTTTGGCATCGGTTTTTTTGTCAAAAACGTAGGTCGTCTCAGACGGAATATTCTTTTGGGAAAAGATGTTGATGTTTCCGACAATATATCACAACGATGGAAGAACATGGCCATGATTGCTTTGGGCCAGTCTAAGATGGTGGTTCGGCCTGTGGCGGGAATGTTGCATGTAATTGTATACATCGGTTTTATAATTATCAATATTGAAGTATTGGAAATTGTTATCGATGGTATTTTTGGAACCCACCGGATTTTTGCCGTGCTGGGCACATTTTATGACTTTTTGATCGGTTCTTTTGAATTGTTGGCATTATTGGTCGTTGTTGCCGTAGTTGTTTTTTGGATACGTAGGAACATCGTCCGTTTAAGGCGTTTTATAAAGCCGGAGATGAAGGGATGGCCCCAAAAAGACGGAAATCTTATTCTATATATAGAATTGATATTGATGTTGCTTTTTTTGACCATGAACGCAGCAGACCTTCAATTGCAACAGCAAGGGGCGGAACATTATGTACGGGCCGGTGCTTTTCCCGTAAGTAGCATTATTGTACCGTTGTTTGAAAGCATGTCCCAGACCCATTTGACCCTATTGGAAAGAACCGCATGGTGGTTGCATATTTCAGGAATCCTGTTTTTCTTGAATTATCTCTATTATTCAAAACATTTACATATTTTATTGGCCTTTCCCAACACATATTATGGAAAGTTAACGCCAAAAGGTCAGTTCCAAAATTTGGAATCGGTCACCAAAGAGGTAAGAATGATGATGGATCCCTCCGTAGATTCTTTTGCGGCACCGGCAGAAGATGCTCCAATACCTGAAAAGTTCGGGGCTTCCGATGTTCATGACTTGAGCTGGGTACAATTATTGAATGCCTATACCTGTACGGAATGTGGGCGTTGTACCAGTGAATGTCCTGCAAACCGGACCGGAAAAAAATTATCGCCCAGAAAAATAATGATGGATACCCGTGATAGATTGGAAGAAGTGGGCAAAAATATAGAGGTGAACAAAGGGGAATATAAAGATGACGGCAAACAACTTTTGGATGATTATATCTCCAGGGAGGAGTTATGGGCATGTACATCGTGCAATGCCTGTGTAGAGGCCTGCCCTGTAAGTATAGACCCGCTTTCGATCATTATGGATATGCGCCAATACCTAGTAATGGAACAGTCAGCGGCACCTTCGGACTTGAACAATATGATGGGAAATATAGAGAACAACGGCGCACCTTGGCCATTTAATCAGATGGATAGGCTCAATTGGGGTCAGGAGTCATAAGAGAATAGTTATGGGTAATGAACTAAAAGTACCGACCATGGCGGAGTTATCTGCTGCAGGAAAACAGCCCGAAGTCCTCTTTTGGGTAGGTTGTGCAGGTAGTTTTGATGATAGGGCGAAGAAAATAACCAAGGCTTTTGTTAAAATATTGAATAAGGCCAAAGTATCGTTTGCCGTTTTGGGAACTGAAGAAAGCTGTACGGGAGATCCTGCTAAGCGGTCGGGTAACGAATTTCTTTTTCAGATGCAGGCGGTGACCAATATAGAGGTAATGAACACCTATGGTATTAAAAAAGTGGTTACCGCTTGCCCACATTGTTTCAATACCCTTAAAAACGAGTACCCTGGGCTGGGCGGGAACTATGAAGTAGTTCATCACACCCAATTTTTAAGGCAATTGCTGGAAGATGGTAAAATTACCATGCAGGGCGGCACTTATAAGGGCAAACGAATAACGTTTCACGACCCTTGTTACTTGGGAAGGGCCAATAATGTTTATGAGGCCCCCCGAGAGCTTATCCGTAAATTGGATGCGGAACTGGTAGAGATGAAAAATTGTAAAAAACGCGGACTGTGCTGTGGTGCGGGTGGTGCTCAGATGTTCAAAGAGCCTGAAAAAGGTGATAAGGAGATCAATATAGAACGAACGGAACAGGCATTGCAGACTCGTCCTGAGATTATTGCCGCCGGTTGCCCGTTTTGCAATACGATGATGACGGACGGTGTAAAAAACAAGGAAAAAGAAGGTTCTGTAGCCGTATTGGATATTGCGGAACTTATCGCAACAGCAGAAGACCTTTAGGGCGAAACAAACGGAAAACTGCGATCAGGTAGATTTCGCCTATCCGAAAAAGACGGCCCGGAATGTAATTATACTTTTTTAATACGTCTATTTTATTAAATGCCGACAACGATGAAAATAATTACCTTTTTACATAGAATCATAGTCCTTGTCATAACCTTCATGGGGTCCATAAGTTTTTCACAAGATTATGGTTTAAAGGACCACCTTATTTTTTATAGTTCGTTTGATGGAAAGGCTGCTGCGGATTTTGCCGTTGGCGATGCAGAGATTTATACCGCTATAAGCCCAAAGGAAATAGCGGAAGCAAAACCCGGCTTGCTTAATCCCGATGTGGAACTTGCCACAGGGAAAGGTTTTGTGGGCGATGCCCTGAATTTTAAAAAGAAGAGTAAAATGATTACCTTTTATAAGGGAAAGAGAAATATGGGTTATAATCGTGAATCTTGGAGCGGTACGGTATCGTTTTGGTTACAACTTGATCCCGAAAAAGATTTGGAACCCGGTTATTGCGATCCCATTCAGATTACGGACGTTACCTATAATGATGCCGCTTTATGGGTAGATTTCACAAAAGATAACCCACGGGACTTTAGATTGGGGGTTATTGGGGATATTGCGGTATGGAACCCCGAAAAGAAAGATGAGCAGGTGAAAATGGAAAAACGCCTGGTCAGGGTAAAAGAACCTCCGTTTCATAGGGAAGGGTGGACCCATGTTGTTATGCGTTTTTCCCAATTGAATACGAACGGGGCAAAACATGAATTATTTATAAATGGAGAGTCAAAAGGAGCTGTAGAAGGTATAAGCGATTCTTTTACATGGGATGAGGAAAGGTCGAGAATTATGTTGGGACTCAATTATATCGGTCTCATGGATGAAATCACTATTTTTAATAAGGCCTTGGACAAAGAAGCCGTAAAGGCTATCTACAGGATGAAGAATGGTATCAAATCCATATTAAACTAAAAGATAATAAAAACGCATGTTAACAGATTTTAAGAATTTGCCCGATACTTCAAGGGTTTGGATTTACCAATCCAACAGAACATTTACTGAAGATGAATTGAATGAAATAACCCGGGAATTGGATGATTTTATGGATAACTGGACAGCTCATGGAAATGACTTAAAGGCGGGTTATGAGATAAAATACAAGCGTTTTTTTATTATCGCTTTGGACCAGGGGCCGCAATCCGCTACAGGATGCTCCATAGACGCTTCCGTACATTTCATACAATACCTGGAAAAAAAATATAATGTGGTCTTATTGGACAAAATGAACGTGTCCTTTAAACAAGGGGAATATGTTGCTTATAAACCTCTCATCGATTTTAAAAAGATGGCCAAACAAAAATCCGTTTCCAAAAACACCGTTGTTTTTAACAACCTTGTAGCTACAAAAGGAGAATACCAAGAACATTGGGAAGTGCCTGCTTCAGAAAGTTGGCATGCCCGTTTTCTTTAGTGAATAAAGTGCTCGACATGCTGATTTTATTAGGTTTTATCGATGAAATGCGATAATTTTTCCGTTTTATAGTACCTTCATGTATTAAAAGTATATGCGCCCCAGCCTTATCCACTTTCTTTTTATTACGGCTTTTTACGGTCTTTATGGTCAAAATCCATTGGTCGTTGAGGATAGCCTCGAACAGATACAATGGGTGGATGCCCAATATGGACAAATGTCCTTGGAGGAGAAAATTGGCCAATTGTTTATGGTCAGTGTGTCTTCGGGTCAAGATTCCCGACAAACCAACCAATTAAAACAATTGATAAAAGAGCATTATTTGGGCGGGGTTATTTTTTTAAAGGGAGGTCCCGTAAGACAGGTAGAACTAAGCAATGAATTTCAATCGGTATCCAAAGTTCCTTTATTGATCGGAATGGATGCGGAATGGGGATTGGCCATGCGATTGGATTCTACCTATGCTTTTCCCTGGAATATGACCCTTGGGGCAATAACGGATAATTCCATTGTTGAAAAAATAGGCCGTCAAATAGGAAAACACGCCAAGAGGTTAGGGGTACACATAAATTTTGCCCCGGATATGGATATCAATACCAATCCTAAAAATCCCATTATAGGAAACCGTTCTTTTGGGGAAGATAGAGAGGTGGTGACCGAAAAAGGCATCGCTTTTATAAAAGGGATGGAAAGTGAGGGGGTATTGTCCAGTGGTAAACATTTTCCGGGACATGGAGATACTGCCCTAGATTCCCATCATGACCTGCCCGTTATTACTTTTTCTCGGGACAGATTGGATAGTTTGGAACTATATCCTTATAAAAAAATAATTAAAAAAGGTCTGAGCAGTATTATGGTGGCACATTTGGAAGTGTCCGCCCTGGAATTAAGGGAAGGTTTGCCCTCGTCCTTATCCGAACAAATAATTTCGGGGATATTAAAAGAACAAATGGGTTTTGAGGGTCTGATATTTACGGATGCCCTGAATATGAAGGGAGCTTCCAGTTTTGGAGAGGAAGGGGACGTAGGGCTCAGGGCCTTTTTAGCGGGTAACGATATGCTATTAATGCCTAAAAACCTTGTTAAGACCAAAGAAAAACTGCTTGAATCCTATGAGAATGGCAGGATTACAGAACAACGCTTGTCCCATTCCGTGAAAAAAATCTTAATGGCCAAATATAAAGCGGGCCTGAACAATTATATGCCTCTTGAGACTGATGGGCTATTTGAAGAACTGAATTCTTTGGAGAATGATTTGATCTATGAAGAGGCTATTGAAAATGCGATAACCGTACTTAAAAATAGATTTGATCTTTTAGGGATAAAAAACCTTCAAAACAAAAAAATCGCCTATGTGAAATTTGGGGATGCTTCCCATAATACGTTTTTGGAAACACTGAATAAATATGCCAAAGTAACCCAAATCAACGGTAGTAATATAAACACGTTAAAAAATAAACTTTCAGATTATAACCTGGTCATTATCGGTCATCATAAAAGCAATGAAAACCCGTGGAAACCCTACAATTTTTCCAATAAGGAATTGGCCTGGTTGCAGGGCGTTGCCAATGAACGTACCTCAAACCTTATACTCTGTGCGTTTGTGAAACCTTATGCACTTTCAAAAATTTCTACCTTTAAGAATATCGATGCCGTTGTAATGGCGTATCAAAATAGCGATTTGGCCCAACAAAAAACGGCCGAATTACTCTTTGGGGCCGTTCCTGCCAGGGGAATACTTCCGGTAACCGCCCACCCGGAATTTCCGGTGGGTTCTGGTATTAGAGTGAAACCTTTAAAACGTTTAGGGTATAGTTTTCCGGAGAGGGTTGGCCTAAGCTCCCGCAGACTTGCCCTGGTAGATAAACTTGTCCAAAATGGCTTGGATAGTTTAATGTTTCCAGGGGCCCAAATAGTAGTGGCAAGAAGGGGAAAAGTAATTTATAATAAAAGTTTTGGAAAACCGACCTATAAATCAAATTCCAAAATAACCGGGGAACATATATATGATTTGGCATCCCTGACAAAAATATTGTCTACCTTGCCCATGGTCATGAAAATGGAAGAAGAGGGAAAAATCGCCTTGAACGACACTTTTGAGGAGTTGGTACCTGATTATTCCGATACCGAAATAAAAAATGTAACCGTTTTAAAAGCATTGTCCCACTATGGAAGACTTCCTGCCTGGATACCGTTTTATATAAGGACATTGAATAAAGACCGAAAACCTTCCAAAGAATTTTATAGAACTTCCCCGACCCCTGGATTTTCAACAAAAGTAGCGGAAAATTTGTATTTGACCGATGCTTACCGGGATTCGATCTATAATAGAATCGGCCGTCAGGATTTAAAATCAAATCGCTATCGTTATAGTGATGTACCCTATTACGTAATGAAAAAGTATATAGAGGACACTTATAATGAACCGTTGGATAAGTTGAGCAAGGAATTTCTTTATGAACGCATAGGGGCAGATCACTCCTCATATAATCCGTTGGGAAAATTTCCGAAGGACAATATCGTGCCATCGGAAGAAGACAAATATTACCGTTACCAGACTATACAGGGTTATGTTCATGATATGGGAGCGGCAATGCAAGGTGGGGTAGGGGGGCATGCCGGTTTGTTCGGCAATGCCAATGATGTGGCCAAAATTATGCAAATGTACCTTCAGGAAGGGTACTATGGCGGCACTAAGTTTTTTGACCCCAGAACCGTGAAAAAATTCAATACCTGCTATTTCTGCGATAAAAATGTGAGACGTGGGGTAGGTTTTGATAAACCGCAATTGGAAAAAAGTGGCCCTACTTGTGGATGTGTGTCAAGAAAAAGCTTTGGACATAGTGGTTTTACCGGTACCTATACCTGGGCCGATCCAGAAGAGGACATCGTATATGTATTCTTGTCCAACCGAACATATCCTACGGCCTCAAATACGCTATTAGTTAAATCTGCGTTAAGAACAAGAATTCAGCAGGCCATATACGATTCCATTATAAATTAAAAAGTAGCTTTGTAAGATGAAGATAGCAATAGTTTGTTACCCTACTTTTGGTGGGAGTGGTGTAGTGGCTACGGAATTGGGCATAGCATTGGCCAATAGGGGACATGAAGTACATTTTGTAACCTATCGTCAGCCGGTCAGGTTGGGTTTATTGAACAATAACATTCATTTTCATGAGGTTCATGTTCCTGAATATCCCTTGTTTCATTATCAGCCTTATGAGTTGGCATTATCCAGTAAATTAGTAGATACCATACGTTTGTACAATATAGAGTTGCTACATGTGCATTATGCCATTCCACATGCCTATGCGGGATATATGGCAAAGAAAATGTTAGAGGAACAAGGCATCTATATTCCCATGATCACTACCCTGCACGGAACGGATATAACCTTGGTAGGAAAGCATCCTTTTTACAAGCCTGCGGTTACCTTTAGTATTAATCAGTCCGATGTAGTTACGGCGGTTTCCGGGAGTCTTCGTCAAAGAACTTTGGAAATATTCGATATTGACGGAGATATTGAGGTAATTCCAAACTTTATAGACGGGAAAAAATATAGCACCTCTTTTACCGACTGTCAGAGAACTAATATGGCCTGTGACGATGAACGGATCATTACCCACGTTAGTAATTTTAGAAAAGTAAAACGTATTCCGGATGTCCTGAAAATATTTTACAAGATTCAAAAAGAGATTCCTACTAAATTGATTATGGTGGGTGAGGGGCCCGAAAAAGAAGGAGCTGAACGTTTATGCGAAGAACTGGGAATATCCGAAAAGGTCATATTTTTAGGAAACAGCAATGAGATCGATAAGATTCTTTGTTTTTCGGACCTGTTCTTGTTGCCTTCGGAATCCGAGAGTTTTGGATTGGCCGCACTTGAAGCTATGATCAATAGGGTTCCCGTAATTTCAAGTAATGTGGGGGGTATTCCAGAAGTTAATATTCAGGGTATTACAGGTTTTTTGAGCGATGTGGGAAATATTGATGAAATGGCAAAAAATGCCTTGGCAATTCTTGGGAATGATGAAATTTTGGAGAAATTTAAACGGAATGCGGTAAGAGAGGCTCAAAAGTTCGATATTCTTAATATTCTTCCATTATATGAAGATGTTTATGA
This sequence comes from Maribacter spongiae, assembly GCF_047345125.1. Classification (NCBI taxonomy): domain Bacteria; kingdom Pseudomonadati; phylum Bacteroidota; class Flavobacteriia; order Flavobacteriales; family Flavobacteriaceae; genus Maribacter; species Maribacter spongiae. The sequence continues at coordinate 78,562 of NZ_JBLFEQ010000011.1, forward strand.
ACGGGCATATAAAAGCAGATTGAAAAATGCTTAAATGGTCTTTTGTGCTTCTGATATTGATTTCATTGTCATCAGCCTGCAAAGGTCAAAAAAACGTGTCGGTCAATAGTGATAACAGCACTGAACCCAAAATGGAATTGATCGTTCAGGATAATTATAGTGGTGCGGAGTTGGAGGAGAAAATTTTGGTTGAAAACGAAAAGACCCTGAAAAAGTTCTATGGCCGGATCAATAGGACTCGAAAACCAGGATTACCCCTTCCGGAAATCGATTTTTCCAAAAATAGATTGCTTATATGGTGTTCGGGTGAAAGTACCGATAATCCCATTGAACTTTTTGTATCCGAAGAAACGGACGAGACTTATTTTATAAGTAAAAAAACCGCACGAAAAGTTAAAAACACCTCAGCGTTGATCAGTCCTTTTTATATATATAAAATACCTTTAGACCATAAAACAATTGTTTTTGAATAAACTTATGTATAGCGATAGATGAGTACTTTTGGTCTATCGAACGATCATTCTTGCACCTTATGGTACTTTTTTGATAACAATGATCATTGTGATTAATTTTACACTTTAAAACCCAAATTTTTCAGCTATGAAGACTTCATCTCTTCTCTCATTTTTAATTGTATTTATTTTCGTTACCGTCAGTAATGCCCAAGAAGATCTACGGATTACATCCAAGGATAGTATCGTCCAAAAATCCTGGATAATAGGCCTGGGCTTTAATGCCGTGGATGATTCAGGTAATGTTTTTGATGGTCTTCTTAATATAGATAGTGAATGGAATATTTTACCATATCCTTCAAGATTGAGTATAGGCAGATATTTTAAAAATGGATTGGGGATAGAAGCTATTGGTACCCTGAATAAATACAAAGAAGGTAAGATTGTAGATGAAGTAGTGATTACCGAAGAATCCAATTATTATGGTCTGGATGCCAGGATCACCTATGATCTGAATAAAATTATTGGGGAAACGGGCTGGTTTGACCCATACGTAGGTATTGGGGCCGGTTATACCGAGGCAAATAACCTTGGTAGGGGTACGTATAATGCTGTAGTAGGATTTAGAACTTGGTTTTCGGATAGTTGGGGACTTGATTTTAGTTCTTCGGGAAAATGGGCCATGAGCCAAAATAATGGAGCTACCAATCATTTACAGCATGCCGCAGGAGTCGTGTATCAATTTGGAATCGAAAAAGGGTTGTCCAAAAGAGGAGAGGAGAAACAGGAGCTGCTGGCCGCTATCGAAAAAGAAAGGCAGCGACAACAGGATTCCATAAACGAAGTAAATCGCTTAAAAGAGGAAGCCTTATTGGCGGAACGATTAAAGAGGGAACGGGAAGCCGCCGAATTGGCCGCTGCAGAAAAGGCCAAAATTGATGCAGAAAATAAAAGAAAACAAGATATTACGGATAGGATAAATAAACTGGGATACGTTTATTTTAATTTGAACTCTTCTTCCCTTAATGGAAAATCGAAGGGAATACTGGATGCTTTGACCGTTATTTTAAATGAAATACCAACTTTAAAACTTAAAATAACCTCGCATACGGATTCGAGAGGTACTTCAAAATATAATGACTGGTTGTCCCAAAGGCGTGTAGATAAAACCAGGGGCTATCTAATTTCCAAAGGAATTTCTGAGGACAGACTTAAGGCGGAAGCCTATGGTGAGCAGAATTTGCTTAATGAATGTGATGATAATACCTATTGTCCGGAAGAAAAACATAGGGCGAATAGGAGGAGTGAGTTTGTGGTCGATACTTTTTAGTAATGGAACTTTCTGTGTTAAAAGAGCCTCCGAATACTATTTCGCAATGGTTAAGAATATGCTTGGTATCTGACCATACGATGGATGTTCAAACAACCCTTTTAATTACCTTTCCGTAATAAAAGCCCTTATGGGATGTTCCCTTAAATATTGTTTAAATCGCAGTAAATAGGTCAGGCCTACAGCGGTCAATTTAGATTTTATGTCCTTGGAGTCATAGAATATATGATGTTCAAAATTATAGGTTTGGTTGCACCATTGTTTTTTATAGGGAAGGGATCCTTTTGAAAAGTCATAGATGGCATAATCATTTGCAATGCACCATTCTACTTGTTTTATGACCATTATTATTCCTACACTATATTTTGAATAATTCCAATCATACGCTGTTGTGTCGCCAAATCTACGCCACCGACGCCAACCGGAACTTTGTCTCCTCGGACAATATCAAAACCGACTTCAAGAGAAAGGGAAGGAAGACCAAGCGCCATGACCATTACAGGTTACTTGCCCAAATGATAACCAAGGATTGGGCAACACGATTGGAAGGCAGCTTCGGAACCGATAAAGAGCACTTTCTCCTGAAAAGGATTCAGCAAGGAACAAGAAGACCGAGATACTTGGATATTCTTCGGAATACATACCTCAAATACGCTCAAAATTAGCCAAAGGATACAAAAACGGGCCAAAATGGCCGCTTGAAAATACCCGAAAAAACAAAAACCTACAGTCTAGAAGGGATAACTATGCTTATTCCTGAATATCCCTGATCAAATTGAAATAAAAGCAGACAGATAACTATTTCCTTGAGTGAACAGATTAATAAAAAGAATGTTTCAGCATACACATGATTTAAAACCGTATTTTAAAAATTAATTAGACTTATAATTGATAATTTTTAGTAATCTAACTAATATGGTGTATTACCGAAAGTTTATTGGTTTTTAACGAAATATTATATTCTGAACTGACCAAACCCCGATATTTACTTTGATATTAATTACCGCTTGTCTCCATTTAACTGTATTTGCTATAGATAATTATGTGGATAAAGTCAACTTTTATATTTTTAAGACCAAATCTGGACAAAACTTAGATCAATTTTATGATAGATTTGATAAAGGATAAGGGAAATTGGGATAGTCTTGTAAAAAAATGTGATTTTTCTGACTTTTACCATACTTATGACTATCACCATTTAACTAAGGTCAATGAAGAAGAACCTATATTAATTCATTATACTGAAGGTAACAAAACAATAATTTTACCCTTGCTTTTCAGAAACATTGAATACTCCATATATAAAGATGCTACATCGGTTTATGGATACCCAGGTCCGATTACCAAAAACATAACTTCTGATTTTGACTTCAGCCTGTTTCATAAAGAATTGCATCAATTTTTTCAAGAACAAAACATTATTTCTGTATTTTCTAGATTAAATTCATTTATACCTTATCAAGAAAGTTGTTTACTCAACATAGATAAAGCAGAAACGCAAACGCTTGGGAGGATCGTATATATTGACCTGATGAAAACACCCGAAGAGCAATGGGCAGCTTATAGTAAGCGGTTGCGGACCTATATAAATAAATCGAGAACCGTATACACTATTAAGAAAGCAAATAAACTAGCTGATATTGAGTCTTTCATTACATTATATCATGAAAATATGAGGCGAGTCGATGCCAATGCTTCATATTTCTTTGATAAAAAGTATTTTCTTGATTTAGTCAATAGCACTGATTTCGAAATAGAATTGTTGTTGGCTATCAATAAAGAAACAGCTGAAGTGGCTGGAGGTGCCATGTTCACAAAAAAAAATACAATTGTACAATACCATCTTTCTGGAACCGCAGAAAGATATCTGGATTTAAATCCTGTTAAATTGTTAATTGATGAAATGCGGATTAGAGCATCAATTGGGAACTATAGATATTTTAATCTTGGAGGTGGGGTTGGTAGTAGGGAAGATTCTTTATTCTATTTCAAATCAGGATTTTCAAAAGATTCAACACCATTCAAAGTATGGAAATATATGGTGAATCAGGAAATATACGATGATTTGGTTCAACAAAGAAAAGATATTCAATCCTGTAAGGAAGCTTTGAAATATTTTCCTCGCTATCGTGCTATTGAATGCTGACACTTTAATGTTCCCTATGTTATCCTCCCTTTTTGAATGTAAGCTTCAATTAAACTGAATTATTTTTGTTCTAAGATGAATTATTTATGCTTTTAATTAAAACTCATTTAGACTTTTTGGTTTCAAATTTTTTCAGGGCCAATGCGATGAACGATAGGTAGTTGAACCCTCTCCAGTTTGCAATAGTGGTGTCGAACCTGTTGAGTAGTGACCTGAAGCTGTCCATTTCATGCATTGGTGCGTTCTATGGCATACCTTTTATCGTATAGTTCTTGGTTAAAGTACTCATCTCTGTCCCGCTTGTTCCCGTTGCGTCTGTTGAAACAGATGTTGGCGTTGGTGGTCCTACGTTTCTTCCTCCCTTGATACTCGACGTTCGCACCACCCCTGACTTCAGGTGTATGGCTGCCGTCAAGATCCACACTTGAAAGGTCCAGCTCGACCCTGTGTCTGTTCAGAAACTTGATCCAGCAATTCTTCCATGTTCCGCAAAGGCACCACTTACCGTAATGGTGATATACCGATTGCCAGCTAAGCGACACCCTGAAAACAGGGTCTTTACCAGGAACTGGCTCCATTGTGCCCCGTCTTGAGCTTATAGAGTGTCGCATTGACGATCTCGGCCACCGGAACGGTCGGCAAAAAACCTCTTTTTGTTTTCGGAATAAATGGAACGATCTCCGTTTCTATCATATCTTTGTCGAGTACACTGTACATAAAGGGTTGTTTTGGAGTTATTTATGTTTCGCGACACAAATATCCACAACTCTTTCCTTCGATTCAAAAAAAGTTTAAATCACTTCGCTTGGATCATTTGCGTCCAAGGAATTTACAATAAAGAATATTCTACCCCTTTACGAGGAGGTTTATGAAAAAGCTTATAAGTCAATATTTAAGAATTCGTATTAACGAAATTTGCAATCATATTGGTTATGCTTTTTACCTTTTTCATATAAAAGCCAAAAGCGGAATATAGAAACTTATGAAAGATTGAGTTTATTGATCCAGACGCTTACTTTCCAGTTGATGGCCCAGAAACAAACATTATACGTGATCAGAAGACCTGGGCTACCCTAACCATTGATTTTGATAAAAAAACAGTTTTCGTAGCGTGTCTGGGCACCAAAAAAACGAGCACCTTGCCAGAGATGTACCTTAAAATGAAACCCCTGATTCGGTTGTAGTGGGGGTTCGAATTAAAGATGAGAAGGAAGAAAACGGTTTAGAGACTTTTCCTCTATGTATCTATACAATATCTAGATGAAGGCAAAAAAATCACCTTGGAAGTAGAGTGATTATTTACACTTTGTCGTAGATAATTGCTCTTAGAACGCCTTTTTTTATGAGTTGTCCGACATAGGTTACTTTTGTCATCATAGTATCCAAATTGCAAAACATGAAGTTAACCAAAACATTGGTAATCATAGCTTGCCTGCTATTCTTGTATTCAGGATTTTCCCAAAGCATTCAATTGACAAAAATGGACACCATAGTCCATAGCGCATGGGTTATTGGAGTGGGGTTTAATGCTGTTGATGATGCGGGATCGGAATTTACTAACTTTTTCAATGTCACCGATAATTGGAATATAGTTCCATTTCCCTCTCGATTAAGTATAGGAAGATATTTTAAAAATGGATTGGGACTAGAAGCTAATGGAACCTATAACAGATACAAGGAAGGTAAAACCATAGATGGGATGGTCAATACTGAAGATATTGATTATTACGCTATTGACTTTAGGATAAGCTACGATCTTAACCAAATATTGGGGGAAACAGCTTGGTTTGATCCATATGTAGGGATTGGTGCAGGTTATACCGATGCTAATAACCAAGGGAGGGGAACTTATAATGCGTCCGTAGGTTTTAGAGCCTGGCTTTCTGATAGATTTGGCTTTGATTTCAATTCCACTGGGAAATGGGCCATGAGCATGGAAAATGTGACCAATCATATTCAACATGCTGTTGGTGCAATTTACCGTTTTGGAATAGAAAAAGGTCTTTCCCAAAAAGGAATGGAAAAATTGGCCATAATTCAGGAAATGGAAAAGGAACAGCAGCGTATCCAGGATTCTATTGCTGTCGCCCAAAATGCTGAAGAAGCTCGTTTATTGGCACGGCACCTAGAGAAGGAAGCAGCTAGATTAGCTGCCGAGCAAAATACCAAAAGAGAAGCTGAGGAGGCCAGAAGGGATAGAATTGAAAACCGGGTAAAAGCCCTAGGTTTTGTATATTTTGATTTGAATTCATCTTATCTCAACAATGAGGACAAGGGATTGCTCGGTAAGTTATCCGAAATTCTACTTGAAAACCCAACGTTGACGATCAAAATAGGTTCACACACTGATTCACGGGGAACGGACAAGTATAATCTATGGTTGTCAGAACATAGGGTACGGCGAACAGTAGATTATTTGGTTTCTAAAGGAGTTTTACAAGATAGGGTTTTAGGTAATGCCTTTGGTGAAGAGTATTTGAAAAATGATTGTGATGATGGAGTATATTGCCTAGAAGAGAAACATAGAGAAAATAGAAGGTCAGAGTTCAAAATAATCTGGAACTAATACAATTCTTATACTATTGATCAATTGAAATGAAAAATTTAGCAGAAAAAATAAAGTCTACCTCGGAATTACTTGAAATAGCAATTGAGGCATCCATAGAAGCTGGTAAGGAAATTTTGAAGGTGTACGAGGACGATGAAATTAGTTTTGAAGGTAAGAAAGATAATTCACCTTTGACGAAAGCCGATTTGAATTCCAATTCATTGATCATGAAGTTTCTAAAGGAAACAGGAATTCCGATTATTAGTGAAGAGAACAAGGAAGTCGATTTTTTGCAACGAAAGGAGTGGGATGTTTGTTGGGTGGTAGACCCTTTGGACGGAACAAAGGAATTCATAAAAAAGAATGGTGAGTTTACCGTTAATATAGCCCTTGTTTTAAATGGGGCTCCGAGTATCGGGGTTATCTATGTCCCAGTATCTAGAGAACTCTATTATGCCAATACGGAACTGAACCAAGCGTACAAACATGTACTGAGCGAAAACCATGTTGTTCAAGGAGAATTATATGATTTCAAAAATAAAATAACACCTTCGCCGTTATCGAATGAAACTATAAGGGTGGTAGGCAGCCGCTCTCATATGAACGAGGACACGACCAATTTTGTAGATGGTTTGAAATCCAAATATAAAAATGTCGAAATAGTTTCAAAGGGTAGCTCACTAAAGTTTTGCTTGGTAGCAGAAGGCAAAGCTGATATTTATCCTAGATTTGCACCTACTATGGAGTGGGATACCGCAGCTGGTCAAGCAATTTGTAATGCAGTAGGTCTTAAAGTTCTTAACCAAGAAACAGATAAGCCTCTTCTTTATAACAAAGAGAATCTTTTAAACCCCTATTTTCTAGTTGTTAACTAATGGCTAAGATTTCCTACAAAAGACACCTGGCCAAAACTATAACATGGCGTATTCTGGGTACATTGGATACCATTTGTATCTCTTGGATTATAACGGGAAATCCTTTGACAGGTCTAAAAATTGGTTTTAGCGAAGTTTTCACCAAGATGGTTCTTTACTATTTCCATGAGCGTTTATGGATAAGGGTTCCCATCCCTGAAAGTAAAAAAAGACACTTGGCAAAAACTTTTTCATGGCGCTTTATAGGTACTATGGATACTATTCTACTTTCCTGGTTAATTTCAGGAAATCCAATGGTCGGCTTGAAGATTGGAGGCTTCGAGGTCATTTCGAAAATAATTCTTTATTACGTGCATGAGAGAGTTTGGTATAGATTAAACTTTGGCTTGATAAAAAGAAAGTTAAAAAACATAAAGACCAAAACGGCATCTACTTTTAGAAAGCAGAAAATAAAATCAATTGGTAAGAGAGATCAGGTTAAAAAATCTAATTTTGGACATAAAGTTGGCTAAATTATGAGCGCGAATATTGTATCACATACATATAAGATTACAAAAAAAGATAGACAAAAACTTAATGGCCATAATTCTTTTTTGGTCTTTTTGACAGGTCTTTCTGGTTCAGGGAAATCCACTATTGCAAATGCGTTGGAGGAATTGTTACATAAAAAGGGAATTCATACATATACATTGGATGGTGATAATGTGCGCAAGGGTATTAATAACAATCTCTCGTTCAAACCGGAAGACCGTTCCGAGAACTTAAGACGAATCGGTGAAATTTCAAAACTTTTTATAGATGCTGGTATAGTAACACTTGCTGCGTTCATCGCTCCTTATGAAAAAGACAGGGAGTTTATAAAAAAAACAGTAGGCCCTAGTAATTATTTTGAAGTTTTTGTCAACACCAGCCTTGAGGTTTGTGAACAAAGGGATGTGAAAGGATTATACGCAAAAGCCAGACAAGGGGAAATTTCAAATATGACAGGGGTGTCCGCTCCTTATGAAGCACCTAAAAGTCCTAATGTCGAGGTTACTGAAAGTAATTCTATTGAAGAATCTGTAGAAATTATATATCAAGCAATAAAAAACAACTTAAAATAAAAAAATGAACGAGTACAATTACTCATTGAATTATATCGATGAGCTTGAATCTGAGGCGATGTATGTCTTGCGAGAGGTTTGGGCACAATTTCAAAATCCAGTGATTCTTTTCTCAGGGGGAAAGGATTCCATCGTTGTCACACATTTGGCAAAGAAGGCATTTTACCCATGTAAGATTCCATTCGCCCTAATGCATGTGGATACGGGACATAACTTCCCCGAAACCATAAAGTTTCGAGACGATTTAATCAATGAATTGGGTGCTCGTCTAATCGTTGGTTCCGTACAAGAATCTATAGATCAGGGTAGGGTAGCTGAAGAAAAAGGAAAAAACGCAACACGCAACGCATTGCAGATTACCACACTTCTTGATGCTATTGAATCAAACAAAGTGGACTGTGCAATTGGAGGTGGAAGAAGGGACGAAGAAAAGGCAAGGGCAAAAGAACGATTTTTTTCACATCGAGATGATTTTGGACAATGGGACCCGAAGAATCAAAGGCCTGAACTTTGGAATCTATTTAATGGAAAACATTTTGAGGGAGAGCATTTTAGAGCATTCCCTATAAGCAATTGGACAGAAATGGATGTCTGGAATTATATACTTAGGGAGAAAATAGACGTTCCTTCCTTGTATTTGGCCCATGAGCGTGAAGTGGTATGGAGAAATGGTTCATGGATACCCAAATCTGAGTTTTTGGTTATGGACGAAAATGAACGAATTGAAACAAAGAAAATAAGATTTAGGACCTTAGGTGACATTACCATTACAGGAGGTATCGAATCTGATGCGGATACCCTTGATAAAGTTGTACTAGAAGTGTCGGCTATGCGTCAAACCGAAAGGGGTAACCGGTCCGATGATAAGAGGTCCGAAACTGCCATGGAAGATCGTAAGAAACAAGGTTATTTTTAAAAAGAGACAAACAAAAATGAGCATAAACAACAACCAATTATTGAGATTTACCACGGCTGGAAGTGTTGATGATGGTAAAAGTACCCTTATCGGCCGTCTACTTTATGATTCAAAAGCAATATTTGAAGATCAGTTAGAGGCTGTCGAAAGTACAAGTAAACAGAAAGGTCATGAGGGAGTAGATTTGGCCCTTTTCACAGATGGCTTACGTGATGAGCGAGAGCAAGGTATTACCATAGATGTTGCTTACAGGTATTTTACTACTCCAAAAAGAAAATTCATCATAGCGGATACTCCAGGACATATCCAATATACGAGGAACATGGTTACTGGCGCGTCAACAGCGAACGCTGCCATTATTTTGGTAGATGCTAGACATGGTGTAATTGAACAAACGAAAAGGCATGCATTCATCGCATCTTTGCTACAAATCCCACATTTAATAGTATGCATCAATAAAATGGATTTGGTGGATTTTAAGGAAGATGCCTATGATCAGGTGCTAAAACAGTTTGAAGATTTTTCTACCAAGCTATTCGTTAAAGATGTAAGGTTTATACCTATTAGTGCGCTTTTAGGTGACAATGTGGTAAACCGTTCAGAAAATATGGATTGGTACAAGGGTGCTCCATTACTCCATACCTTGGAAACACTTCATATAAGTAGTGATATCAATAAGGTGGATTCTAGATTTCCCGTACAGACGGTACTTCGTCCCCAACGCGATGAGTATATCGATTATCGTGGATATGCTGGGCGAATATCCAGTGGAATATTCAGACCGGGTGAGCAAATCACAGTACTGCCTTCTGGATTCACTTCGATAATAAAAACAATTGAAGGACCTACTGGTTTGGTTGAAGAGGCATTTGCTCCAATGTCTGTTTCGATTACCCTTGAAGATGATATTGATGTTGCAAGGGGAGATATGATTGTTAGGTCCAATAATATGCCTGAGCCTTCTCAAGAAATGGAAGTGATGCTCTGTTGGTTAAACAGTAACAGTTCCAAACCTCGGGCCAAATACAAGGTACGGCATACTTCAAATGAACAGACCGCTATGATCAAAGAGGTGATTTACAAAATCAATATCAATACACTTGGTCGTGAGTTTGACGACAAAGAGATGAACATGAATGATATTTGTAAGGTAAAGCTAAGAACTGTTAAACCCTTGATGATTGATTCCTATCGTGATAACCGTATGACAGGAAGCTTGATTCTTATAGATGAAAACACCAATGAAACCGTGGCGGCTGGAATGATTGTTTAATAAGAAATAATCTATTAAAAAATCTCTAAACCAATCAGACTGACCAATACCTAATCTTGGGAGGAGGTCTAAATTAGGGGATGTATAGACTAAGAATCATGGATTGGATGAAAAAGTTGTTAAGTTGTCTATATTGTACTTACGGTATTTGTTAAAGGCTATCTGGTCCGAATTTGCTGTTTTTAGTCGATAAAACTCTAATACGACAAATAATTATTCTTTATTCGTATCATTAAATAGAATGTTCCATGTTGACCTTTGTTGTCCCGGTTAAGAGCAAGTCAGTCGCTTCAGATTGGGTTAAGTTTAGTCAATTATTTGAGAGAACTCTGAAGTCAATTTGTAACCAGACGGATTCAAATTTTAAGGTAGTAGTAGTTTGTCATGAAATACCAGATATAAACTATACCTGCGAAAATATACACTTTATTCATCCAGATTTTCAACCACCGTCTAAAGAAAATATTAGCCCACAAGAGTACTTTATTAATAAAAGAATAGACAAAGGGAATAAGATTAAACATGGTGTTGCTTATGCGAGTAAGAAATTCAATACGGATTATGTAATGCTTGTAGATTCTGATGACTTTGTCAGCAATAAGGTCGTGTCATTTGTAAATAGTAGTGCCAATAAATTGCCAGGGTGGTATGTAGGAAATGGATATTTAAGCTTTAGTTGGAAAAATGTTTTAGTTGTTACAAAGAAGAAATTCAACTATTTATGTGGTAGTTCTGTTATTGTTAAACCAAACCTTATAAAACACTTTTTTGATAAAGACAAAATAAATTTATATTTCGATCATCGACTAACAACTCTTGACTCAAACATAGAATTGCAGAAAGTTCCTTTTCCAGCCGGAATATATAATATAGGAAATGGTGAGAATATGAATATGTCTTTTCAAAAAGTCAAAAAATTAAATAACCATGGGAATTGGATTTCCAAACAAAGTCTCAAGAGATTATCTAGCAAATTCAAAAACTATCGTTTTAGATTAATCACTCCTAGGATACGGAAAGAATTCAATTTTTACCAAGCTTCAAATTAACAATTAAATTGACAAATATATTGAGTCTGTATAATACCTCTATTATTCAAACCGATTTTTAAGTTTTCTTAATTGAATTTTTATGCTGCATTTTGGTATCTAACATTTGGTTTTTGGCCTGTACCCTGATATTTTGTTGGTGTGATAATTTTTAATCCATTCTACAATGCCCTTATAGAGGGAAATGCTGTTCTTGGCTGGGTTAAGGTAGATGTGCCTGTATTTTATGGACTTCCAGAAACGTTCAGTGTATATGTTGTCTAGAACCCGACCCTTACCAACCATCGATATTGCTTTTCAACAAATCAATGTACTCTTCACAGGTAAACTGTGAAGCTTGATCAGAGTTGGTGAATTCTTCCTAGAAATCCAAATTATTTGTTAAAAAATAGTGTAGTTCATCGAATAATAAAATCAGTGACATCCAAAAGTGTAGTTCTACACGTTAAAGACTGAATACCAAATAGGTATTTCATCGAAAAATTGAAACTATTTATCGATGATTGTTAAAATCTAAATATTTTTATCAAGCCCGATTTTGAATATCATAGAACTTAATTTATTTAACTTAATGAAATTTTATATCCAAAGTCCCCTAGTATTCTTGTGCTTTATTTGTAGTATTCTATTCCTTTCTTCTTGCGGTAAAGATTCAGATTTATTTGAAATCATTTCTGAAGAGCAAGTTGATGAATCTGAAGAAATTTTAGACTCACAAAATGAGGAAGAAGATCGCGAAGATGAAGGTAATAATGTTGAAGACACCGATTCTGCAATTGGAGGTGATAATCAAAAACTTAATATCATTTTTGACACAGATGCCAATAATGAACTCGATGATCAGCATGCCCTTGCATACCTTTTGTCAAATGGAGATTTGTTCAACTTAGAAGCGATAACTGTTAATGCAACTCATTTGGGTGGAGATATTGATGGTCATTTTGAGGAGGCCCTGAGAGTCTTGAAATTATACAATTTAGAGGATAGAATGGATATCTTTAAAGGGGCCAACGGGGCATTTGAGGATATAGAACAAAATTGGAATCCAAATAATTTTGATGGGATAGAAGCGGCAGATATATTGATTGAAAAGACACGTGAAAAAGAGACTCTAATTGTAGCTGTAGGGAAACTGACCAATGTTGCCCTTGCTTTAAGAAAGGATCCGGAGTTAGCAAATCGTTCTAAGGTTATATGGCTGGGTTCAAACTATCCTAATAAGGGTGAATACAATGAGACCAATGACTTATCGGCGGTCAACTATGTCATAGAAAGTGGTATTCCCTTTGAAATAGTTACAGTACGACTGGGCTCTAGTATGGGATCAGCTTTTGTTAGAGTCAATGTAGATGAAATTAATGATAGGATGCCTGGTCTGGGACCGGAGACAATGGAACCTGTACCAGGTAGGCACGGGGGTCAATTCAGACATTTTGGTGATTACTCGATAAGCCTTTTTGAAAATATAGGAAAGGATACGAGATCACTTTTTGATTTGGTTGCATTGTCAATCTTGAAAAACCCTGAATGGGGTACCCAAGAATCAATTCCTGCCCCCATACTTGTAAATGGAAATTGGGTTGATAGACCCGAAAATAATAGAGAAATTACAATTTGGGGAGGTTTTAATAGAGACGCAATCCTCGAAGACTTTTTTGAATCACTTGAAAACTACTCTTTGGTTGAATAATCGAATCAAGCTGAGAAAAGTTGGAGGATGATTTAAAATTTGTAAGTTTTGTTTAAAAAATTGATACTTGGAAACTAAAGAACTACTATCTCATTTTTGCCTGATGGCGTATTGGAATATTTTGATATAAGTGATGTACGAGAAACAGCCGAAAGGCTGACCCTGTTTTGGAAGAAAAACCATTATGGACAGTGAAAAGTTGAATAAGAAGCTTCATTCCAAGGAGTTTTACCCCAAGGTCGAGATACAGGATTTTCCGATTTGTGGAAAGTCTTGTTACCAAGAGGTAAGGCGCAGGCCCTGGGTTAATGCCCAGACCGTCGAGGCCTTCTCAAGATTGATTGCCTGATTCATAAAAACATTCGCTGAACTCTTTAAAGGGTGATGGTTATCTCTTTTTTGGCACAAGCTACCAATCAATACCTTTCCCGATTAAGATGTGCTTGCTCGAATGTTTACGATTAATTTTAAACAGCTCGGTTTTGAGGGAAGCTTACACTTTAAATGAAGTCAAAAATGATTAATCCAACAATTGCTTTTTAAAAATCTTATCCCTCAAAAAGAAATTTAATTTTAGATAAGGTTTATAGAGACTAATGGGTAATGATAAGAAATACAGGTTTTTACGGAATAAAACGGGTTTTAATTTAACAATATAACGATACGTTTTTTCAGGTTTTAAAAGTATCTGTTTTATCATTTGAACAGGTGATAGCCCAATAGAACCCATATCATAATCTAATCCAACATTGTTGTTGCCAATGTTTTGATAAAACCCTTTGGTCAAATTATGAACGAATGCTATTTCATTTTTATTTGCATGAAGGTCTAATGAAAGCTTTAAATCGAATAGGTAATCGGAAACCATTTGTTCTTCGTAAAACCTTGGGGCAAGGACTTGAAGTAAGGAGTCATATTGCATTGACATATATTCATGAAGCTTTTTGATATAGTTGTCATAAACGTACTTTTCTTCTTTTTTGTGGTACTCAATTGTAAATTCTGGACTAGGCGAATACCCTAAAGTACTACCATGTGGTGCCGCCAGTAATTGTTCATACAATTGCCTATTGGCCATCATGATTTCATCTTTGATACTTTTGTTGGGATGTACCGAAAACAGGAGTCCTTTTCTTTTTGTCTTTGGAGTAATGTTGTAAATTTCTTGTAAGCCTAAATACCATGCTGTCACTTCAAATTTGCCTTTGAAATAGACATGTAGACATTCTTGCATGGTACCCCCCCAACCAACATCTACCAAAAACATGTCCTCAGAATCAAAATCAACATTAAATGAAGCCAAATACGAATCAAAATTTTCTTTTTGTGTAATCCTGTTTTCTTCGTAAAGCTGTTGAAATATCGAATCTTCTTGCAACTGGATAAAATATTCAGATTCAAAAAAATTAGGTATGAGCCTATCTACATCCATGCTTAAACGCTTTGCAATGGAGGAGGTAGTTTGTTCATCAAATAAAAATGACTTAAAAAATTGCCGCAACGAAAAATGATTGTATTTAGATCTTAAGTGCCTAAATTTTTCTTCGCCTAATGGTAAATATGAAATTTGCATGGCACCTTGTCGTGACATTTTGAGATAATGGGACTTGATTTCATTGCCTTTAATAGCAAATTTATTCTGATACCGATCAAAAAGTTGTTTTAAAAAATACCCTTCCCTAGCAAGGAAAAATAAATTTTTAGTTTCATTTTTTCTAGCTTCATGGTATAAACGCTCAATAAAGAAATGAAACAATATTAAATACTGAGCATAAGGATATTTTTTTGATTTGATTTGAGCTTCAAAACGCTTTAGTGTCTTTTTAAAATCACTCTCATCACTACCAAAAATGCGGAGTTTTTGGTTGATTTTGACGCTCTTCCTTTTAAGATAGTGCGCTTCTATACCAAACAACTGGGCAAACTCAACATCGCTTTTAAGGTTGTCACCAATCATAAAGGCCTGCCCACCATTAATTTGTTGTTCTTCTAATATTTTTTTGTAAAGTATACCGTTATTTTCTTTGCTGGCATTGTAAGCTGCAGAAACAAATACCTTATCATAAATGTGCGCTATACCGTGATGTTTTAACAGTCGTTCCATAATTTCGGTATCAAAATGAAAATCTGATACACAAAAAATCTTGTAACCCATTTTTTTAAGCTGAAATAAAGTATCAACCATTTTTGTATTCAAATATTGAACACTGTTCTCTGCTGCAAAATCGGCTTCTTTGAAGCATTTTATAAAATTGACGAGGTCATGATGGCTGGGCCGTATCAAATTGGCACACTCCAATCTGTTATGAACTTCTTTGATGACTTCAAGGTAAGAAAGTTCACTTTCAAAAAGCCCCGTCTTTTCACTAAGAAACTCCATTGACGCTCTTCTTATTTTGAAGATTTCATAACTAGAAGAATCGAGAGCCAGTTCTTGTTTTAAGTGTTTCGCCCATAATTTAAAAGTATGCAAAGGGTGTACATTTCTATGAACAATAGTATCATAAAAATCGCAAAAAATATATTCAACTTCTTTTTTGCTTTGTATTTGGCCAATCAACTCTCTCTTCATTGGTGTTAGTATTATATCGATTATGATTGTTCCTTATTCCCTTCAAAAATGGTCATGGTATCTGAATCACTGCTATTTACCCCTTCTTTTTTAAATACTTTAACAATGGTCTTCATAATTATTTCCATGTCAAGTATGAAAGACAAGTTTTCAACATAAAAAACATCCAATTCAAACTTCTGTTCCCAACTGATACTATTTCGGCCATTTACCTGAGCCCAACCCGTAATACCTGGTTTAACCTTATGTCTTTTTCTCTGACACTCAGAGTAACGTGGTAAATATTCAACCAATAATGGTCGTGGACCAATCAAGCTCATGTCTCCTTTTAAAACACTGAATAATTGAGGTATTTCATCTAACGAATATTTCCTAATATATTGACCAATTTGGGTCATACGCTGAAAGTCTGGCAAAAGTTTGCCGTTTCCATCTTTTTTATCGTTCATTGTCTTGAATTTAATAATGGTAAAGATGGCTTCATCCTTTCCTGGTCTCTTTTGATAAAAAAATGGCTTCCCATCATTGGCTACAAATAATGAAATTGTAATCACCAACAGCAATGGAGAAAGCACAACAATACCTAACAATGAAATTGAAACATCAATTAAACGCTTAAAAAATGAAGGATACATAAATTTTGAGTTTCGAAAATAAAATTAAGTCATTTATAGTAAGAAGTTTTTCAAACATGAATCATTTTATAAGTAAAAGAAAAAAGAAAAACGTATTTTTATTTATTTTTTGAAAAAAAAATTACAAAACTAATTGCGAAAATAACTTATTCGAGATTCTAACGTTAGAGTAATTGAAATATTATGAAAAAGAATAACGAAAAAAATAATCTATGAATATTCTAATATCTTCAGCAGGAAGAAGGGTGTCTTTAGTTAGGGCGTTTCAAAAAGAATTGGGCCAACTTGTGCCAGAAGGGAGGGTCTTTGCTTCAGATATAGAACCCACACTGGCTTCTGCATGTCATGTTGCTGATAGTTTTTTCAAGGTGCCACGTGTTGATGAAAAAGACTACATGGATATTCTTTTGGACAAATGTTTGGAAAATAACATTAAATTGATAATCCCGACGATAGATACAGAATTAAAGATATTTGCAACGAATCAATTGAGGTATAAGGAGAATGGTATTGAAATACTAATTTCAGATCAAGAAATAATAGATGTTTGTAGAGACAAACGCAAGATTCATTCTTTTTTTAAATCATTCGGTATAAAAGTTGCCAAAGAGTTTGACAAAAATAACTATGAATTACCAATGTTCTTGAAACCTTGGGATGGAAGTAGAAGTGTTGATACCTTTTTAATAGAGAAAGAATCTGATTTAAATGAATATCATTTTAATCATGAGAAATTAATGTTTTTGGAATATTTAAATCACGACGACTACGTTGAATATACATGTGATTTATACTATGACAGAAACAACAAGTTAAAATGTGTTGTTCCAAGAAAACGAATTGCAGTACGAGATGGTGAGGTAAACAAAGGTTTAACAGAGAATAATAGTATAGTTAAACTTGTAAAAGCTAAACTAGCTACACTGCCAGGCGCTTATGGATGTTTAACTGCCCAATTTTTTAAACACAAAATAAATGATGTAATTTATGGCATCGAAGTTAACCCTAGATTTGGCGGTGGTTTTCCGTTGACATATTTAGCAGGAGCCAATTACCCTAAATGGATTATCGAAGAATATTTTTTTAATAAGCCAATTCTTGATGCTTTTGATGCTTGGGAATCAAATTTACTAATGTTAAGGTATGATGATGAAATCTTGGTCCGCAACTTTGAAAGTTAGCAATAACAGTATCATTGCCTTTGATTTAGATGACACCCTGTATAAAGAAGTAGATTTCTTAAAATCAGCTTATTTAGAAATAGCACAAGAACTAGATGCAAATAAATGGAATTTATTATATATTGAAATGTTTTCAATGTACAGGAGTGGTAATAACGTATTTGAATTTTTGACAAAAAAATATGAAATCAATTTAGATGATTTGCTGCTAAAGTATAGAAATCATTTTCCCAATATAGAAGTATCTGACGGTGTCCTAAACTTGCTTAAAAATATTAAAAAGAATAAGGGTAAGATTGCTATTATCACCGATGGCAGAAGTCAAACCCAGCGTAATAAGATAGATGCCCTAGGCTTAATTGAATACATTGACACGATACTGATTTCTGAAGAAATTGGGTATCAAAAACCCGCTTTGAAAGTATTTGATAAACTCGAGGGACTCTACCCTAATCATGAATTCACCTACATTGCGGATAATTTAAAAAAAGATTTTATTTCCCCAAACCTCCTCAATTGGGACAGCATTCATTTGTTGGATAACGGTTTGAATATACATGTAAACCAAATGAATTTTATGAAGAAAGAAAATCTTCCAAAGAAATATGTAGCCAGTTTAAATCAGATAGAGGTTGTATAAGGTCTTAACATAGCTATGCTAATCCTGTTAGCTGATAATTTAGGGATGTTCAGGAATAGGGATAGGTATTCCATTGTAGGTTTGGTTTTTTGTGCTCTTTGTTTTTGATCAAGCTGCTTTTTGCGCTTGATTTTGGATCCGTTGTCCTATTTTGAGTGCATT
>NZ_JBLFEQ010000012.1:0-5558 GCF_047345125.1 Maribacter spongiae
GTTCGCCGCAATGGCCGCCGCCTGGGCACCCGTTATCGTAGTAGGCTTGTTCAGTATGAAATCGTCGGCCGTCACGGTGGTCTGGTTCCAGTCCGATTGTACGTTCTGCTCCGCATCGGGGTCAGCTATGCTGGTCTGGTCGACCCATTGGGGGTTCCCCGAACCGTCCGTAGCCAGCACCTGGTCCGCACCGCCGTCCGCTATCTTGCCCACCGTTACCGCATCGTTCAATATCTTGCCCGTGGTAACCGCATCGTTCGCAAGTTCAGTTGTTCCTACCCCTCCTGATCTTACACTAAACTCCGTAGCTGTTAAATCTAGTCCTGTTCCCGCACTATATTGTGTATCAGTATCTATTATAGCAGCAATAGCAGCAAGTGAAACTGAAAATGTATTTAAATCACTATCAGTAATTACTAAACTATTTGTTACTGCATCTATAGTATAAGATGTTATAACAGTATTAGTGTCAGAAAGGGTGTCACTAAGATTGCTTAAGTCTACACTTAGACTACCTCCATTTTCAAGATCAAGGGTCAATAAATTGGTAGCATCATTAAAAGTAAAGCCTGTTAATTGTTGGTCATCTGATGATGTCAACTCCCAGGAATCTCCATCCCAAAAATAAATAGTACCTGTATTGGTGTTCACATACAGATCTCCAAGATCCGCACCTATAGGAGTAACCGCCCCCGGTGAGGAAACATCTGTACCTTGGAGCACCTCACAATTACATTGATCTTCTAAGGTAACCGTCGTTTGTGCAAATGTGAAACCTGATATCAATAAAAATATCACCAGAATTCTTTTATCCATGACTAAATTTTTATTTAAAATATTTTTTAGCGTTCTGCCTATTTTGTTGTAATTCCTTCTCAAAATCATTCTATTTTTTATCACTTTCTATTCCCATAAATCCATAGAAAATACTTCACAGGATAGTATTACTTCACAAAATTAACTTTAAGCCCTCCCTCAGGAAATAAATGTTGTGTAACTGTTAAATTGCACTGTATAGGTCTTAAAAAATGAGGTTTTGATTTTAATTTTTGCGAACTCTAGGGAAGTTCAGTTCATCGAGAAACGTACTAATCATGCTACTTTTCGGAATGCTGTAACGGCACTTATACTTAGAAATTCCTAATCAAAGAATGGGCATATATCCAATGAAGATTATCTGGAAATATGTAAGATATACGAGAAAAATATCAAGAAATCTTTAATTGATATTTGGAAACTTATCCAATGTTCAGGAGAATTTAGACATAGGTTTTTTTGGGCTTATTTCAACAAATCCCGATAAGTAGAAATAACGACCGGAAATTTAGTACTGAAGCCTATAATTTCAATTAACCGACGAAACCATGAAATTTCTTTAATGAATTTTAAAAAAACTCTAAATTTTATGCTTCATCATTACCATCCCGGACATTGAAAGCATCAGATCTGTCTTTAGATCGATAAAGATTTAAGGGGGGGGGGTAGAAGGGGCTATTATTCTAAAATAATGAATTCTGATCGTCTGTTCAGATCGTGTTTTGCAGCGGAACATTTTACACCATCGGCACATTCATTGATCAGCTTGGTCTCACCGTATCCCTCGCTTTTCAAACGGTTCTTGGATATCCCTTTTGAAATCATATAATTGACCGTAGATTCCGCTCTTTTTTGGGAAAGCCATAAATTATAGGCCGCTGGCCCCCTGCTATCCGTATGGGAATTGACCTTTATTTTTAAGCTCGGGTATTTTTCCATGGCGGCAATTACTTTTTCTACTTCAATTTCAGAATCTTTACGGATGTAATATTTATCAAAGTCAAAATAAATGGTACTCAATTGTAGTAATTTTGCCAAATCATCACCAAATCCTGCCGTAATTCTATCTCGTTCAAGATAAAAGTCGATAATTTTTGGTTTACCGTCCGAAACCCCTATATATTCTTCAAAAGGCGTGTACCCTTCCATTAACGCCCTTACAAAATTCCCTTGATTGCAATCCAGAACAAGGTTATAATTACCATCGGAATCGGTAATAACGGACAGCAAATCCTCGTTGCCCTCATCTATGACCTTAACCGTGGCTCCTACCAATACTTCATTGGAAATCTTGTCCCTAACCGTACCCGTAATTTGCTGTACGCATTCAAAAATCAAAGGTTTCGTTTCCACAAAACTATAGATATCGTCAAACCCCAGGCCTTCTTCCCTATTGGATGCCAAATACCCTTTTCTGGTCGCCTCATCAAAAATAAAAGTAAAATCATCGTTCTTACTATTGACAGGTTTTCCAACATTCATTATTTTTCCCGTAAAATCTTTTCTTTTGATTTTGGTGGCAAAAATATCCAAACCACCCAATCCCGGATGGCCATCGGAAGAAAAATACAGCTTTTCTTCTTTGGTCACATAGGGAAATGTCTCCCTTGCTTCTGTATTGATATTTGGCCCCAAATTTATTGGGGTACCAAAGGTACGGTCATCATTAATAGTGATCATGAAGATATCGGACCCTCCAAAAGTACCGGGCATATCCGATGCAAAATATAATGTTTTTTCATCCGGACTCAATGCGGGATGCGCCACTGAATATGTATCGTTATTAAAAGGAAGGTCCTCAATCTCGTCCCAAACCCCATCTATCATTTGGGCCCTGAAAATTTTTAACCGAATTACTCCTTTTTCATCTTTTTTGGATTTTCCATCTACGACATTGTTCCGTGTGAAATATATCGTTTGGCCGTCCTTGGTTACTATGGAGGTAGATTCATGCAATCTTGTGTTTATCTTATTACGTTTCTTTGATAGTTTATTTACTTGATCGGTCCGTCCTCCAGGTAAATTCCCTATTTCATTCTCATTGTTATCAACACCCGAGGTTGCGTATGTTCTTTTTCCTATTACATCTATTTTAACAACGCTGTTCATTGAAATGCTATCCGCATTTACGCGATATAGGTCCAAAAAATCCTTGGAGTTCCAGGTATGTCTATATCTTGCAAAATTTCCGGTATCCCTGTCCGAAGAAAAAATAAGTCCTTGTTTGTAATAGGAAGGGGCAAATTCTGAATATGGCGTATTATATTTAAACGGGGCAATGGTATATCTCCCGGAATTTTCTTTTATTTCCGCCATATAGTCTTTTTCACTTTTAAACGTAGATGCTCTACGGTCACCTGAGGTCATGGCCGTGAACTTGTTCATCACTTCTTCGGCACCTTCATAATCCCCTAGCGATTTAAGGGTTTGGGCATATTTAAAAAAGTCCTCCGGAGCAACATCATTGGAATAATCTGCAACTAATCTTTTATAGGTTTTTGCAGCCGCTGTATAATCGGCGTTGAAATAATAGGAGTTTCCCAACTTCTTTAATATATCTGCGGTTACATATCCTTTTTCAAGTACCCTTTTATAGATATCTATGGCCGGTTGGAATGAATATTCCTCATATTTTTCATTCCCCTTGTTGACCAATCTCTCCTGTCCCAAAACCAACATTGAACTGGATGTTATCAAAAAGAAAACCAATAACTGTACTTTTTTCATCATGGGTCCGTATATTAAAAGAAGCGTGGCGATACCAATCTTTGGAACGATTTCACTAATTCAAACCTTAGAAAAAACTCAAAGGAACCGTCATTAAACTGCGTACCTCCCAAATCTGTGGTTTCCCTGTCATAGGCAAGTCCCAGCATAAATTGATCGGAAATCTGAAAACCTACAAGTGCGCTAATTGCGGCATCCCACCGATAGGCAGCACCCAATGTAAATTTTTCATTGAACATAAAGTTTGCCGAGACATCTACTTGTAATGGTGCTCCACCGACCACTTTGGTCAATACGGCCGGTTTAAACTTTAGGTTACCATTTAAGTCAAAGACGTATCCTGTAATCAAATAAAAGTTAATTTTTTCCTTGGATAAAAATTGCACGGCATTGGCTTCCGTTTGGGAATTATCAAAGTGTTCTGTCTGCAATAGATTGGGTGCGGAAAGTCCGGCATAAAACCTTTCGGCATGATAATAGATTCCAAGGCCAAAATTCGGTGAGAATCTATTCTCGATATTATCCGAATTTACTGGTTCGGCATCAAAATTCCTAAGTTTATTAAAATCAAGATTAAGTAGATTACCTCCTGCCTTTAATCCAAAGGACAACTTACTTTCCCTTGAAACATCGATGGTGTATGATATGATTCCATCAAAATATGTTTCTTGTACAACTCCGTCCCCTATTTCATCGTTCACAATTGAAATACCATATCCCAATTTACTATTTCTTATAGGTGAATGCAGGTTCAATGTCTGAGATGTTGGTGCACCATCCAAACCTACCCATTGTGCACGATATAAGGCAGCAATACTCAACTGACCCCGAGATCCGGCATATGCAGGGTTCACGCTCATCGTATTGAACATATATTGTGTGTACTGTGCATCTTGTTGCGCATATAGGCTATTCAAAGAAATGAACAGCAGGAAAAAAAACACTGAAATTTTATTGCTAAGATTCATATGGTTGGATATTACCTACTGATGTAAAGATACTCACTATCAACTTTATTTTCTCCGTCCAGAGTTACATAATCAAAGATGTAGAAATAGATGCCCGAGGGCAAATAATCATCTACACTTAGCGTTGATCGGCCTCTTGACCGGCCGTCAAAAACATTGTTCTGATTATTGTAGTTCTCTCCTTCATAAACGGCTACTCCCCATCTATTAAAAATTTTCAATGTACTGTTTCTTATGATTTCGACGCCTCTAATAAAGAGGAAATCATTTTTACCATCTGCATTGGGGGTTACCATTTGATTTACTTCAATTCTAGCTATTGCAGGAGCTTCCACATCTATAGTGATGGTGGCCGTATCGCAATTGTCCATGGCATCGCAGACCGTGTACTCCAGGGTATCCGTGCCGTTAAAATCCAGATCCGGGGTATAGGTAACGGTATCGTCCGTGATGTCGTCCGGTGTTCCCCCGTCGTTCACGGTAATGGTGCCGTTGGAAGGATTGGTAAACGTGAGCGTGCCATCCGCAGGGATACCGGTGTCGTTGGACAGGATATCGATTTCCACGTCCGTATCGGCCGGAGTCGTGGCGGAATCGTCGACCACGTCCAACACGGAGGGTGTCCCTACCGTAATGGTAATGGTAGCCGTATCGCAATTGTCCATGGCATCGCAGACCGTGTACTCCAGGGTATCCGTGCCGTTAAAATCCAGATCTGGGGTATAGGTAACGGTATCGTCCGTGATGTCGTCCGGTGTTCCCCCGTCGTTCACGGTAATGGTGCCGTTGGAAGGATCGGTAAACGTCAATGTCCCATCCGCAGGGATACCGGTGTCGTTGGACAGGATATCGATTTCTATAGGGGTATTAATCGGTGTTGATACCGAATCATCCACGACATCTAATTCCGAAACATCGGGATCTAGGTAGTCCGGCGTACCGTCGCCGTCCGTATCGTCATCGGTGGGGTCACCGTCGCCGTCCGCATCCTCGTCCGGCGTGTCGATACCATCACCGTCATCGTCAAGGTCACGGTAGTTAACGTCC
>NZ_JBLFEQ010000012.1:5658-87297 GCF_047345125.1 Maribacter spongiae
CTCCGTGCCATCGGTATCGGGAAGGTCATTGGCAGGGTCGTCGATCTCGTCGTTCACATCGTAGCCGTCATCCACATCGCCGCCCTCGTAACCGTCGTCCAGTCCGTCGTCGTCCGTGTCGGTGCCCGTAAAGGACTGGTCCGGGACACCGTCGAAATCGAAGTCGTTCCCCTCGTTGTTGTCCGCAACAAGGTCGTTGTCGCTATCGTCGTCCAGGTAGTCGGGATCGTCCCCGCCGTCCGTGTTCACCGGGTCCAGCCCGCCGATATAGGCACTGTTCACACCGTCGTTGGACGCATAGGTCGCGGCATCGTCGTCGTTAGGGGCGATATAGCCCGCAGTGCTCTGCCCCTCCACGTTGTCGGGGATACCGTCGTCGTCACTGTCGATGTCCAGGTGGTCGGGGCGGCCATCGCCGTCACTGTCCAGGCAAACAAATGGCATTACGTTTAATCTAATGAAGTTTTTAAAAGTAACGTCTGTTGTGAAAAATTTTATGCCTGAGACCGTCGATAACGACTGCCATTCATAATTCTCTGAATTAAATATAGCTGAAGGAGTGGTATTGGTGACAAAAAAATCATTATTATTTATTTCCTGAATAACTCCAGAATCAAGCTGTGATAAAAAATTATAATTTACTCCATCCAAAGCAGTTATACCATCCTTGTTCATAGCAGATAGTCTTATCGAATGAGTTGCTTTAACTATTACAGGAACTTTTCCCGAGAATTCAAATCTAACCGGATGATTCTTTTGCACAACAAATTCACCATTTCTAGTATTTGCACCTGAAACATTGACTAATACGCTACCATCTGGAAGACCAAATTTTGAACTTATATCATTCGTTGTTGAAGATAGATTTATACTTCTGCTTGGAAAATTAAAATCTGACGGTGCTATTTTCACAAATGAAAATGATGGCGGACACTCTATTATATCTAAAATTCCATCATTATCATCATCTATATCATCACTGTCAAGAATAGTATCACCATCGGTATCTATATTATTAATAGAATCATTATTATCTTCGGATTTGTTATCTAAAAGAAAATTAAAATCTACTCGCCATCTTTTTTCATCACCTTTAGGACCCATCCACCCCCAACCTGATAAACCATCAGCATTAACATCAGAATCAAACAGTGCTCCTCCTTCACCTACTTGAACCCCATAATTAGGGGTATCTGAATCTTCTAAATCAGGTCTATTAGATACTTTAAAGGTACCCTCATAACCACACTGAGAACCCGTAATAGAAATATAACTTTGATTGTCATCAATTCTATAATAATCTAAGGATTGTGCATTTGCTTCTGAACAACCTTCATTTTTAAATTCACCACCGTGCGACTTCCAAGTTGACCAATCTTTTTTTTCCTTTAAAACTATGTGTAATTCAGCAATACAATTGCCAGATTTTGTCTTACCTGTTATTAAAGCTGTTCCATCTTCCAATTCCTTAAACATAAGCTCATGAATATCATCTGATGCAAAAAAACCTAGCTCAGAAAACCAAAAGTTCGCTGGGTCATAATTTCCACATCTATCGGCATTCAATACTTTGTATGTGTTATCGATTTTATTAAAACTAAAGTCATCATCTTCATGTAAAAACGCCTTTACTATGGACTTTGATAACAAGACAGTATTAACCGAAATGTTTTTAAAAGATGATGCTTCAAGCAGATTAAAAAAAGAAAAAAATAAGCATAAAACAAAAATGAGTTTGAAATCCACATTTGTTTTGATGCTAAAATTTTCAAATCTAAGTTTTCCCATAAATGAATAGTTTTATTTCAACCAATCACCATGGCATGTAGTACAATATTGTCGTAAGATGTGGGGCTCTTATGAAAATATCACGCAAGATAATTTTAAAATTACAATACTCAAATTGTTTAATACCCCATTCGGACAATAAAGGCTTTGAATAGTAAAATAATTCGTTAAACTACTTGATCGGCGTTTATTGATGTATGCATATTTTGGTGAATAGGGGCGGCAAAACCCTAAGAAATTATCAAAAAAAATGCTGAAATCTATTTAATCGACCATAGAAACCATATTCACATCGAGAGGTTCTTATGTTTTATTCAGATACCGATCAATTACCCTATTTTTGCACAAATTTTAATGAATGACTTTTGAGCAGCAAATAGAAAAAAGGCGGACTTTCGGGATAATATCCCACCCCGATGCAGGTAAAACAACACTTACGGAAAAATTATTATTATTTGGAGGTGCCATTCAAGAAGCCGGAGCGGTCAAAAACAATAAGATTAAAAAAACTGCCACCAGTGACTTTATGGAAATTGAACGCCAGCGTGGAATATCCGTTGCAACCTCTGTTCTTGCATTTATTTATGGGGATAAGAAAATAAATATTCTAGATACCCCAGGACATAAGGATTTTGCCGAAGATACCTTTAGGACCTTGACGGCCGTTGACAGTGTTATTGTAGTTATTGATGTTGCCAAGGGGGTAGAGGAACAAACCGTAAAATTGGTAGAGGTATGCCGAATGCGTAATATACCCATGCTTGTTTTTATTAATAAATTGGACCGGGAAGGACAGGATGCGTTTGACCTTTTGGATGAACTGGAACAAAAATTGGGACTGTCCGTTACTCCACTTAGTTTTCCGATCGGTATGGGGTATGACTTTAAGGGTATTTACAATATCTATGAAAAGAACATTAACCTCTTTAGCGGTGATAATAAGAAGAACATTGAGGAAACCATCGCTTTTGATGATATTGAAAATCCTGGATTAGAGGAAATTATTGGTTCGGACGCTGCTAAGGATTTAAGGGAAAATTTGGATCTGGTCCGGGGGGTTTATCCTGAATTTGATAAGGAATCTTATCTAGAGGGAAAACAACAACCGGTTTTCTTTGGTTCTGCCCTTAATAATTTTGGTGTACGGGAATTGTTGGATTGTTTTATTGAAATAGCACCAGCTCCCAAATCTAAAATGGCCGAGGAAAGGCTTGTTACTGCCAATGAAAAAGAAATGACGGGGTTTGTTTTTAAAATCCATGCGAATATGGATCCCAAACACCGGGACAGACTGGCCTTTGTGAAAATTGTTTCTGGAACGTTTGAACGAAACAAACCATACCTGCATGTCCGCCAGGAAAAGAAGTTAAAGTTCTCCAGCCCCAATGCTTTTTTTGCCGAAAAGAAAGAAATCGTGGACATCTCCTATCCCGGTGATATTGTTGGGCTTCACGATACCGGTAACTTTAAAATCGGTGATACCTTAACACAGGGCGAAGTACTCCATTATAAGGGGATTCCAAGTTTTTCGCCTGAACACTTTAGGTATATTAACAATGCTGATCCCATGAAGGCAAAACAACTTTATAAGGGAATCGATCAGTTGATGGATGAAGGAGTAGCCCAATTGTTCACCCTGGAACTAAACGGACGAAAAATAATAGGTACGGTCGGCGCACTCCAATTTGAGGTTATCCAATACCGACTGGAACATGAATACGGAGCTAAATGTTCTTATGAGAATTTCCCGGTCTACAAGGCGTGTTGGGTAGGAACCGTGGATATAAAAGATGAGGAATACAAAGAATTCATAAGAGTAAAGCAAAAATTCCTGGCCAAGGACAAATCGGGAAAACTTGTTTTTCTGGCCGACTCCCAATTCTCCCTACAAATGACCCAACAAAAATATCCTTCTGTAAAACTTCATTTCACTTCAGAATTCGATTAAAAAAACCGGCTGAAAAAATAATCAGCCGGTTTTTTTATTATGCCTCACCTGTAGGCCCAAAGTTCATGGGAATAGGTGGTTGTTCATAATCCTTTATGGTCCCGTGCGCTTTTTCAAAACGGTTTACATTATCGCTTAAAGCTTTTAAAAACTTCTTCGCATGTTGGGGTGTCAAGACAATTCTACTTTTTACCTTGGCTTTTGGGGCACCAGGCATCATACTTATAAAATCGACAACAAATTCTGAAACGGAATGATTGATTATCGCCAAATTGGAATAAATTCCTTCAGCGGTTTTCTCATCCAATTCTATATTGATCTGTTGTTGTTGATTTTGATTTTTCTTTTCGCTCATTGCTTCAACATTTATTTTATTGGAAAAATAAACCCCCAATCAAGGGGGTTTACAATTTAGAATTTCAAAGCCTCTTTTCTGGCCATGATTTCATCATATTCCTCTTTGGAGCCTACGATAATATTATCATAGTCCCGCATACCGGTTCCTGCCGGAATCTTATGTCCTACGATTACATTTTCCTTAAGACCTTCCAAGGTATCCACTTTACCACTTACCGCAGCTTCGTTCAATACTTTGGTCGTCTCTTGGAAAGATGCCGCGGATATGAACGACTTGGTCTGGAGCGATGCCCTTGTAATACCCTGCAATATTGGGGTTGCCGTAGCTGCTACGGCATCTCTGGCCTCGACCAAATTCTTGTCCGCTCGCCTCAACAAGGAATTCTCATCCCTCAACTCCCGTGGACTAACAATCTGCCCTGCTTTTAAATTTTCGGAATCACCGGCTTCCATCACTACTTTCTTTCCAAAAATTTCATCGTTCTCACGGATAAAATCATCTTTATGTATCAACTGATTTTCCAAGAAGATGGTGTCTCCCGGGTCTTCGATCCTTACTTTACGCATCATTTGTCTTACAACAACCTCAAAGTGCTTATCATTAATTTTTACACCCTGCAAGCGGTACACTTCCTGAACTTCGTTCACCAAGTATTGTTGTACGGCAGACGGCCCTTTGATCGCCAAAATATCCTCTGGTGTAATAGAACCATCGGACAATGGCATTCCGGCCCTAACGTAATCATTTTCCTGTACTAAGATCTGATTGGACAATTTCACCAAATATTTCTTGATCTCGCCCAATTTGGATTCGATAATAATCTCTCGGTTACCTCTTTTGATCTTTCCAAAAGAAACTACACCATCAATCTCGGAAACAACCGCCGGGTTAGAAGGGTTCCTAGCCTCGAACAATTCGGTAACTCTTGGGAGACCTCCTGTAATATCCCCTGCTTTAGCGGATTTACGTGGAATCTTCACCAAAATCTTACCTTCTTTGATCTTATCACCATCATCTACCATAATATGCGATCCAACCGGTAAGTTGTATGAACGCAGGGTCTCGCCCTTGCCATCCTGTATTAACAAGGTCGGAATCAACTTCTTGTTCCTGGATTCGGAAATTACTTTTTCCTGGAAACCGGTTTGTTCATCGATCTCAACTTGATAGGTGACCCCTTGCTCAATATTTTCATAAGCGATTTTTCCTGGAAATTCGGAAACAATTACACCATTATATGGATCCCATGTACATACTACATCTCCTTTTTTAATTTTAGCCCCATCTTTTACGAAGATCTGTGAGCCGTAAGGAATATTGTTGGTACTTAAAACAATACCGGTCTTAGCATCTACCACCTTGATTTCCGAGGTTCTGGATATTACAATATCCGCTGGTTTACCCTCGGCATCTTCTCCTTTAACCGTTCTTAAATCCTCGATCTCGGCAACACCGGAGAATTTCACTTCCAATTTATTCTCCTCGGAAATGTTACCTGCAATACCACCCACGTGGAACGTACGCAAGGTTAGCTGTGTTCCTGGTTCACCAATGGATTGGGCAGCTACAACACCAACGGCCTCACCTCTTTGTACCATTTTATTGGTAGATAGGTTTCTACCGTAACACTTGGCACAAATTCCTTTTTGTGCCTCACACGTCAATGCAGAACGTACTTCTATTTTCTCAACGGGGGATGCTTCTACCTTTTTAACATCGGCTTCCATAATTTCCTGACCCGCTTCCAAAAGTAACTCTTCCGTTATGGGGTCATATACATCATGTAGGGAAACACGACCAAGAATCCGTTCTCCCAAGGTCTCAACAATTTCTTCATTTTTCTTAAGAGATGCCACTTCTACCCCTCTTAATGTTTCACAATCTTCGATATTGATGATAACATCCTGCGAAACGTCTACCAAACGTCTTGTCAAGTATCCCGCATCAGCAGTTTTCAAAGCTGTATCCGCAAGACCTTTACGGGCACCGTGCGTAGAGATAAAGTATTCCAAAATGGATAACCCTTCTTTAAAGTTGGAAAGAATTGGGTTTTCAATAATCTCACCACCGCCGGCAGTGGATTTTTTAGGTTTGGCCATCAATCCCCGCATACCGGTCAGCTGACGAATCTGTTCTTTAGAACCCCTGGCCCCGGAATCTAACATCATATATACCGAGTTGAACCCCTGTTGGTCCTCTCGAATACGTTTCATGGCCAATTCTGTAAGCATAGCGTTTGTTGATGTCCAAACATCGATTACCTGATTATAACGCTCGTTATTGGTAATAAGACCCATATTATAATTGGTCATAATACCATCTACCTGACCGTTGGCATCGGCGATCATATCATGCTTTTCCTTTGGAATAATAATATCTCCCAAGCTAAAGGATAGTCCACCTTTAAAGGCAAATTCATATCCCATCGTCTTGATCTTATCCAAGAAATCGGCCGTAGTAGGCACATCTGTTACCGCCAATATACCTCCAATAATATCCCGTAAGGATTTTTTGTTCAATACCTCATTGATATATCCGGCAGCTTCCGGTACTTCCATATTAAAAAGTACCCTACCTACTGTGGTCGGTATAATTTTATTGACCAACTCGCCCTCTTCATTAAAATCTTTGGCGCGTACTTTAATCCCTGCATTAAGATTTACCATGCCCTCATTAAAGGCGATTTCCACTTCTTCTGCCGAGTAAAAGGTCAATCCTTCTCCTTTTATAGGTACTTCGGGAGTTGACTTGCGTTCCTTGGTCATATAATAAAGACCCAATACCATATCCTGGGAGGGTACTGTAATTGGCGAACCGTTGGCCGGGTTCAAAATATTGTGCGAGGCCAACATTAATAGTTGCGCTTCCAAAATTGCTTCAGGTCCCAATGGCAAGTGTACCGCCATTTGATCCCCATCAAAATCCGCATTAAATGCCGTACATACCAATGGGTGAAGTCGAATGGCCTTACCTTCTATCAATTTTGGTTGAAAGGCCTGAATACCCAGTCTATGCAATGTAGGGGCACGGTTCAATAATACCGGGTGCCCTTTCAATACGTTTTCAAGGATATCCCATACTACAGGCTCTTTTTTATCGATTATTTTTTTGGCCGATTTTACTGTTTTAACGATACCTCTTTCTATCAACTTACGGATAACAAAAGGCTTATACAGTTCTGCGGCCATGTCTTTTGGAAGACCACATTCGTATAGTTTCATTTCCGGTCCAACGACAATTACCGAACGTGCCGAATAATCCACACGTTTACCCAAAAGGTTCTGACGGAAACGCCCTTGTTTTCCTTTTAAGGAATCCGAAAGTGATTTTAATGGTCTGTTGGATTCTGTTTTAACGGCCGAAGCTTTTCTGGTATTATCAAAAAGCGAATCTACGGCTTCCTGAAGCATACGTTTTTCATTACGTAAGATGACCTCGGGTGCCTTAATTTCTACCAATCGTTTTAAACGATTGTTTCTAATGATTACCCTTCTGTATAAATCGTTCAAATCCGAAGTGGCAAAACGACCTCCATCCAACGGAACCAATGGGCGCAATTCGGGTGGAATTACGGGAATCACCTTCATAATCATCCATTCGGGCAAATTCTCCCTATTGTCCTGGGACTCACGTAACGCCTCAACCACCTGAAGACGTTTTAACGCCTCTGTTTTACGCTGCTTGGAAGTTTCGGTATTCGCCTTATGTCTTAAATCGTAGGAAAGTTCCTTTAAATTGATACGACCTAAAAGATCGATCAGACATTCGGCACCCATCTTAGCGATAAACTTATTGGGATCGGTGTCCTCCAGATATTGATTTTCCTGTGGAATAGATTCTAAAATATTAAGGTATTCCTCTTCCGTCAGGAAATCCATTTTATTGATTTCCTCTCCTTCAGGTCCTTTGGCGACACCTGGTTGGATAACTACGTAGCGTTCGTAGTAAATAATCATATCCAATTTCTTGGACGGCAGCCCAAGTAGGTATCCTATTTTATTGGGAAGCGAACGGAAATACCAAATATGTGCAACGGGAACGACCAAGTTAATATGCCCTACCCTATCTCTACGGACTTTTTTCTCCGTTACTTCAACACCGCAACGATCACAAACAATACCACGGTAGCGGATACGCTTATATTTTCCACAGGCACATTCGTAATCTTTTACCGGGCCAAAGATCCGCTCACAGAAAAGACCGTCACGTTCTGGTTTGTGCGTTCTATAATTAATAGTTTCCGGTTTTAAAACTTCACCTCTGGACTCTGCCAAAATTGCCTCCGGGGAAGCTAATCCGATAGAAATTTTATCAAACCTTTTTATTGGATTATTATCTTTAATTCTTGCCATAATAGCGTGCTGATACTGATTATAATTTTGTTTTAATAGCCTTTTGACTATTCCTATTCCTCAAGTCTAATGTCCAAACCTAAACCTTTAAGTTCGTGCATCAATACATTAAAAGATTCTGGTAAACCAGGTTCCGGCATTGTTTCGCCCTTTACAATGGATTCATATGTTTTGGCCCTTCCGATAACATCATCAGACTTGACCGTAAGAATTTCACGTAAGGTAGCGGAAGCTCCATAAGCTTCCAATGCCCAAACTTCCATCTCTCCAAAACGTTGACCACCAAACTGAGCCTTACCACCCAATGGTTGCTGTGTAATCAATGAATAAGGACCTATAGAACGTGCATGCATCTTATCATCTACCATGTGTCCCAATTTCAACATATAGATAACTCCTACGGTTGCGGGCTGATCAAATCTTTGACCCGTACCTCCATCATATAAATAGGTATGACCGTATCTTGGGATTCCAGCTTCGTCCGTAAACGTATTGATTTCCTCTAGTGTAGCTCCGTCAAAAATCGGTGTCGCATACTTTCTGCCCAATTTTAATCCTGCCCAGCCCAATACGGTCTCATATATCTGACCAATGTTCATACGGGAAGGTACACCTAATGGATTCAATACAATATCCACAGGGGTCCCATCTTCCAAGAACGGCATATCTTCTTGACGTACGATCCTGGATACGATACCCTTGTTACCATGACGACCCGCCATTTTATCACCTACTTTTAACTTACGTTTTTTGGCAATATACACTTTGGCCAGTTTCATGATTCCTGCCGGTAATTCATCTCCTACGGAAATCGTGAACTTGTCCCTTCTCAGGTTTCCTTGAAGGTCGTTCAACTTGATCTTATAGTTATGAAGCAAATCCGCAACAGAAGCATTGGTCGTACTGTCCGTTGTCCAGCTTCCACCTACCAAATGCGCAAAGTCATCTACGGAGTTCAACATCTTCATGGTGTATTTCTTACCTTTTGGTAAAACTTCCTCACCTAAATCGTTCAATACCCCTTGGGATGTCTTTCCGTTGACGAGCGCAAACAGTTTTTCAACTAGAATATCCTTTAGTTCCTGGAATTTTACTTCATATTCCAATTCCAATTTTGAGAGTTCCTCTTTATCTTCGGAACGCTTACGTTTATCTTTTACGGATCTGGAAAATAACTTCTTATCAATAACCACACCACGTAACGAAGGTGAGGCTTTTAATGAGGCATCCTTAACATCTCCCGCCTTATCACCAAAAATAGCTCTAAGTAATTTTTCTTCGGGTGTTGGATCGGATTCTCCTTTAGGCGTAATCTTACCTATTAAGATGTCTCCGGGCTTTACTTCCGCACCAATACGGATCATTCCGTTTTCATCCAGATCCTTGGTAGCTTCTTCGGATACATTCGGAATGTCATGTGTCAATTCCTCCGCTCCCAGTTTCGTATCACGAACTTCCAACGAATACTCGTCTACATGGATGGAGGTAAAAATATCCTCGCGTACCACCTTTTCGGAGATAACGATAGCATCCTCAAAGTTATACCCTTTCCATGGCATAAAGGCCACCGTAAGGTTTCTACCCAATGCCAATTCTCCTTTTTCGGTAGCATAACCTTCACAAAGGACCTGGCCTTTCTTCACCTTATCGCCACGTTGAACGATCGGTTTCAAGTTGATACTTGTACCTTGATTGGTTTTTCTGAATTTTACAAGAGAATACGTCTTTTCATCCTCATCAAAACTGATCAGTCGTTCAGCATCGGTACGTGTATATTTTATCGTAATCTTTTCGGCATCTACGTACTCTATTACACCATCACCTTCCGCATTGATCAGCACCCTGGAATCCGAGGCAACCTGCCTTTCCAAACCGGTACCTACAATTGGGGACTGGGGTTTTAACAATGGAACTGCCTGGCGCATCATGTTAGATCCCATTAAGGCACGGTTGGCATCATCATGTTCCAAGAAAGGAATCAAAGAGGCCGATATTGAGGCAATTTGATTCGGGGCAACATCCGTATATTGAATCTCGGAAGGATCTACTACCGGGAAATCCCCTTCTTCCCTTGCAATTACCTTATCCGTATCAATCTGTCCGTTTTCCTTCAGAGGAATATTCGCTTGCGCTATTTTCATTCCTTCTTCCTCTTCGGCACTCAAATATATATACTCTTCCGTATTTACTTTAGTGTTATCCACTTTTCTATAAGGTGTCTCCAGGAATCCCATAGGATTCACTTTGGCAAATACCGAAAGTGATGAAATCAGACCAATATTGGGCCCTTCAGGTGTTTCAATCGGACAAAGACGACCGTAATGTGTATAATGGACATCACGAACCTCAAAACCGGCTCTTTCTCTTGAAAGTCCACCTGGTCCCAATGCCGACAACCTTCTTTTGTGTGTTATTTCCGCCAATGGATTGGTTTGATCCATGAACTGGGACAATTGGTTGGTACCAAAGAATGAATTGATAACGGAAGACAGGGTCTTTGCATTGATCAAATCAATGGGTGTAAACACCTCATTGTCACGAACGTTCATTCGCTCACGAATAGTACGTGCCATACGTGCCAACCCAACGCCAAATTGGGAGGATAATTGCTCGCCTACTGTTCTCACACGACGATTGGAAAGGTGATCAATATCATCAATCTCAGCTTTTGAATTGATCAGCTCGATCAAATACTTGATTATAGTGATGATATCCTCTTTGGTCAGGACCTGCTTGTCCATGCCGATATCCAACCCTAACTTTTTATTCATCCTATACCGTCCAACTTCACCCAAATTGTAACGTTGATCGGAGAAGAACAATTTATCTATAATGCCACGTGCGGTTTCCTCATCTGGTGGTTCCGCATTACGTAACTGACGGTAAATATGTTCTACCGCTTCTTTTTCAGAGTTGGTAGGATCCTTTTGAAGTGTATTATGAATAATGGCATAATCCGATTGCGCATTATTTTCCTTGTGTAAAAGAATGGTCTTTACATCCGCATCAATAATTTGGGCAATGTGTTCTTTTTCAAGAATGGTATCCCTATCCAGAATAATTTCATTCCGTTCAATGGAAACTACTTCACCTGTATCTTCATCCACAAAATCCTCGTGCCAGGTATTCAAGACCCTAGCGGCCAATTTACGGCCCATTACTTTTTTAAGTCCGGCATTGGAAACTTTTATTTCTTCCGAAAGATCAAAGATTTCCAAAATATCCTTATCGCGCTCAAAACCAATGGCCCTGAACAAGGTAGTAACCGGTAATTTTTTCTTTCTATCGATATAGGCATACATTACGCCATTGATATCGGTAGCAAATTCTATCCAAGAACCTTTGAACGGTATTACCCTGGCAGAATACAATTTAGTTCCATTGGCATGGAAAGACTGGCCAAAGAAAACTCCTGGAGAACGGTGTAATTGGGATACAACAACACGTTCGGCACCATTGATGACAAATGTACCACTAGGGGTCATATAGGGAATGGTACCTAAATATACGTCCTGTACAATGGTTTCAAAATCTTCATGTTCCGGATCGGTACAATATAATTTTAACCGCGCTTTTAAAGGAACGCTATAGGTAAGACCTCTTTCAATACATTCTTGAATGGAATATCTTGGCGGATCTATGAAATAATCTAAAAATTCTAGTACAAACTGATTTCTGGTATCAGTTATCGGGAAGTTTTCCATGAAGGTATTGTACAAACCTTCATTGCCCCTTTCATCAGATTTGGTTTCAAGCTGAAAAAAGTCTTGAAAGGATTTAATCTGAATATCCAAGAAATCCGGGTAGTTTGGAGTATTCTTGGCCGAAGCGAAATTTATTCTTTCAGTCTGATTTGTGAACATCTACGGACAGTGTTTTGATCGTGAGTACTAATGGGTAGTGCATTTCTTAATACACTTAATTCTATAAAAAGGCTTAGGTCTAACCGCTAAAAAGCGAAAAGACCTAAACCAAATGTGCTATGGTCGTTGTTCTTATTTAAGCTCAACTTCCGCTCCTGCTTCTTCCAAAGATTTTTTGATTCCTTCAGCTTCGTCTTTAGCGATACCTTCTTTTACAGCTTTAGGTGCGCTATCAACGATATCCTTAGCATCTTTCAATCCTAAACCAGTCAATTCCTTAACCAATTTAACGACTGCCAATTTGGAAGCTCCGGCCGCTTTCAAAATTACATCGAATTCTGTTTGCTCCTCAGCAGCTTCACCGCCTTCGGCAGCTCCACCACCAGCGGCAACTGCAACTGCGGCAGCAGCTGGTTCAATACCATATTCTTCTTTTAATATATCGGCCAACTCATTTACTTCTTTTACCGTAAGGTTAACCAATTGTTCTGCGAAATCTTTTAAATCTGCCATTTTCTATCGTTTAATAAAATTTTAAAATATTTAGTTTTTAGTGCGTACTTATTTTTCGGATAATGTCTTTAGGATCCCGGCCAGTTTACCTCCACCGGATTTAAGTCCAGAAATAACATTTTTGGCAGGGGATTGTAACAATCCGATTATTTCGCCAATCATCTCTTCTTTAGACTTAATGCTTACCAAAGCATCCAGGTTTTCATCACCTATATAAACCGCCTCTTCTACAAAAGCACCTTTTAATAAAGGTTTATCCGACTTCTTTCTGAAGTTCTTGATCAATTTTGCAGGAGCGTTTCCAACTTCTGAAAACATCAAAGAGGTATTTCCCTTTAACACTTCCGGAAGCTCTCCAAACTCCTTTTCAGAGGCTTCCATTGCCTTTGCAAGCAATGTATTTTTAACTACCGCCAGTTTAACATTGGCCTTAAAACAAGCTCTTCTCAAATCTGAAGTAGTTCCGGCATCTAAACCGGAAATATCTGTTAGATATATTGTAGAGCTATCCGCCAACTGCGCAGTCAAATCTTGTATAACCGTTGCTTTTTCTTCTCTTGTCATAATATAAATTATTAACTAGCAGTATATTAAACTGATTTTGGGTCCAATTGAACACTGGGACTCATGGTACTGGACATGAAAATACTTTTCATATACACACCCTTTGCGGCCGTAGGTTTCATTTTATTCAATGTATCCAATAACTCTTTAGCGTTACCCGCAATTTTATCGGAAGAAAAAGAAGCCTTTCCAATAGCGGCGTGAACGATACCGGTTTTATCTACCTTGAAATCAATTTTACCCGCTTTAACCTCGGATACCGCTTTGGCGACATCCATGGTTACGGTTCCCGTCTTTGGATTGGGCATTAAACCCCTTGGTCCCAAAACCCGGCCCAAAGGTCCTAATTTACCCATGACACTTGGCATTGTGATGATAACATCAACATCTGTCCAACCGCCTTTTATTTTCTCCAAATATTCATCCAACCCAACATAATCCGCACCAGCATCCTTTGCTTCCGCTTCCTTATCCGGGGTTACCAAAGCCAAAACCTTAACATCCTTACCTGTTCCGTGTGGTAAGGTTACCACACCACGAACCATTTGATTCGCTTTTCTAGGATCTACCCCCAAACGAACAGCGATATCTATGGATGCATCGAATTTTGTATTGGTTATCTCTTTTACTAAAGCTGAAGCCTCCTCCAAGGAATATAATTTATCCTTTTCAATTTTGGAATGGGCCTCTTTTTGCTTTTTTGTCAACTTTGCCATTTAAATTGCTTTATAAGATTTTAAAAAGGTCTTTTTCCTGCTACTTTAAGACCCATTGATCTAGCTGTACCAGCGACCATACTCATTGCGGATTCTATGGTAAATGCGTTTAAATCTACCATTTTATCCTCTGCGATGGTCTTCACCTGATCCCAAGTAACATTACCTGATTTTACTCTGTTAGGTTCGCCAGATCCTTTTTTAATCTTAGCTGCTTCCAATAGCTGAACTGCCGCTGGTGGTGTTTTTACGACAAAGTCGAAAGACTTGTCCTTATATACCGTGATAACAACTGGTAAAACCTTACCTGGTTTGTCCTGCGTACGTGCATTAAATTGCTTACAGAACTCCATGATGTTAACGCCGGCAGCACCTAAGGCGGGTCCAACCGGTGGCGATGGATTCGCTGCACCTCCCCTAACTTGTAGCTTAACTACTTTACCTACTTCTTTTGCCATTGTTTAAAATTAAATTGAAAGTGTGTCAATGGAAGCAACACAACTTTTAAATATGTAACAATTATCTTTAAATCTTTTCTACTTGCATATAACTGAGTTCCAATGGTGTTTTTCTTCCGAAAATCTTCACCATTACCTCCAGCTTACGCTTTTCTTCATTAATTTTTTCGACCGTACCGTTGAAACCATTAAATGGACCATCTATTACTTTTACGGTCTCCCCAAATACAAAAGGTATGGCCACACTATCCGTATTCACGGCCAACTCATCAACCTTACCGAGCATTCTATTTACCTCTGATTTTCTCAAGGGTACGGGATCACCTCCCTTTGTCTCACCTAAAAAACCAATTACATTGGTAATGGAACGAATAATATGAATCATTTCCCCTCCCAAATTGGCCTTTATCATAATATATCCAGGAAAGTAAACCCTTTCCTTATTCATCTTTTTCCCGTTCCTTATCTGGATAACTTTTTCCGTCGGAACCAGAACATCTTCTAAATAATCGGAAAAACCATGACGCTCCACCTCACTCTCAATATAGCCCTTGATTTTATTCTCCTGACCGCTAACAGCCCTTACCACATACCATTTCTTTTCCAATACTTCTGACATAGTGATCAAAATTAGTTTAGGACGTAATTGAAATACACTTTTATAATCTTACTGAAAACAGTGTCCACACCCCACGTAGCAAGAGCGAACAAAATAGAAAAAACAGCAACCACGACCATTAAGTTTGAAGACTCCGCACGAGGTGGCAATGTTACATTATTCCTTAACTCTTCGTAAGATTCCTTTATATATGTTAACATTTCAACTGTTTTTAATTTAGCTTCAGATGGTTTACATCTTTTACTTAAAATTAGCACGGGAGGAGAGACTCGAACTCCCGACACCTGGTTTTGGAGACCAGTGCTCTACCAACTGAGCTACACCCGTTTTTACAATGTACTATCTCCCGATAACCATCAAGAGAATCGCATCTTCATTATGATGAGCAAACTTTTTAAAAGCACACTCCTTTATATTTACATCGAAAGGTATCCGCCAATGGCGGACACCCTTTAGATGTAACACTATTTTAATACCGAAAGATATTAATCCAAAATCTTGGTTACCTGACCGGCACCTACCGTTCTACCACCTTCACGGATAGCAAAACGCAGACCTACACTTAATGCAATAGGCTGAATCAATTCTACGGTAATCGTTAAGTTATCACCAGGCATAACCATTTCAACTCCGCTAGGAAGTGCAATGTTCCCTGTTACATCCGTTGTCCTAACATAGAACTGAGGACGATAGTTGTTATGGAACGGTGTATGACGACCACCTTCTTCTTTTTTCAAGATGTATACCTCTGCTTCAAATTTAGCATGCGGTTTAACGGAACCTGGCTTACAGATTACCATTCCACGGCTAATTTGCGATTTTTCAATACCTCTCAACAAGATACCTACGTTATCACCAGCTTCACCCCTATCCAATATTTTACGGAACATTTCAACACCTGTAATGGTAGAAGCTAATTTTTCGGCCCCCATACCAATGATATCAACAGCATCACCTGTATTTGCAATACCAGTTTCAATACGACCCGTAGCAACTGTACCACGACCAGTAATGGTAAATACATCTTCAACAGGCATCAAGAAATCCTTATCCACATCTCTTTTTGGAAGCTCGATCCAATCATCGACCGCGGCCATCAATTCCATAACCGTATCAACCCATTTTTGCTCACCGTTCAATGCACCCAAGGCAGAACCGGAAATCACAGGTCCATTATCCCCATCATATTCGTAGAAAGAAAGCAATTCCCTTACTTCCATTTCAACTAGCTCCAAAAGCTCATCATCATCCACCATGTCAACTTTATTCAAGAAAACAACAATTCTTGGAATACCGACCTGACGACCCAACAGGATGTGCTCACGGGTTTGAGGCATTGGACCATCCGTAGCGGCCACAACAAGGATAGCACCGTCCATTTGGGCAGCACCGGTAACCATGTTCTTTACGTAATCCGCGTGACCAGGACAGTCAACGTGCGCATAGTGACGGTTAGCCGTTTGGTACTCAACATGAGACGTGTTGATCGTAATACCTCTTTCTTTTTCTTCAGGGGCATTATCAATCGAGTCAAAGCTTCTAAGCTCAGACAAACCTGCATTTGCCAATACTGTAGTAATAGCAGCAGTCAATGTAGTTTTACCGTGATCTACGTGTCCAATGGTACCAATATTTAAGTGCGGTTTGGAACGATCAAAAGTTTCCTTTGCCATTTTTATTGAATTTTAATCTTAGTTTATATTAGTGTACAAATTTATACCTTAATTGAGCCAATGACGAGATTTGAACTCGTGACCTCTTCCTTACCAAGGAAACGCTCTACCCCTGAGCTACACCGGCATGCTGTGTTTCAGGTTCATAGTTTAATGTTGCAAGCTAGTCCATCGAACTTTAAACTTTTACAACTTGAAACCTTAAACTTCAAATTTTGAGCGGGAGACCGGGTTCGAACCGGCGACATTCAGCTTGGAAGGCTGACGCTCTACCAACTGAGCTACTCCCGCTTATTTTATTATCAATATTTCAATTCAATACCACCTTCTTAATGTTAAAGTGGGGAGAGCAGGATTCGAACCTGCGAAGACATAGTCAGCAGATTTACAGTCTGCCCTCGTTGGCCGCTTGAGTATCTCCCCCGATAACCAGTATTTTCAGAACTTTCGAGCCGATGGAGGGACTCGAACCCACGACCTGCTGATTACAAATCAGCTGCTCTAGCCAGCTGAGCTACATCGGCAATTTTTACACTTTTTAAGCATAAAAAAGTCCGCTATTTCTAACGGACTGCAAATGTA
The DNA here is from genome assembly GCF_047345125.1 of Maribacter spongiae. NCBI lineage: Bacteria > Pseudomonadati > Bacteroidota > Flavobacteriia > Flavobacteriales > Flavobacteriaceae > Maribacter > Maribacter spongiae. Next base: position 23,093 of record NZ_JBLFEQ010000012.1, read on the forward strand.
TTGATTTATTTGTTTAATCAAAATAAATTTTAAAAAATTTTACTTAGATCTATAAACGCAATTTTTCCTTTCTTTTTATCAACTTTCGTTCCAATGAATTACAGGCCGAATCTACCGCTTCTTCAAAAGATTTGCATTGCTTTTTAACAATGAACTTATCTTTGGGCACATTCACCTTGATCTCCACGATCTTATTTTCCTTTGCACTTGTATTTTCAACTTTAAGATAAACATCGGAACTTATGACCTTATCGTAAAAAGTCTCCAACTTATCCAATCTGTTCTGTAAGAAATTAATCAATTTTACATCTGCATTGAAATTCACGGATTGTGCATTTACTTTCATAGGTTGAAATTTTAAGGTCTTAATAATTAAGACAGGTTATACAAATACAATTACTTTTCTTTATTCCTTGGATGCGATGCCGCATGCACCCTTTTTAGTTCCGCTATACTATTATGTGTATAAATCTGAGTAGAGGCCAAACTTGAATGGCCCAATAACTCTTTAACCGAATTCAAATCCGCACCTTTGTTTAAAAGATGCGTAGCAAAGGTGTGCCTTAAAATATGTGGACTCCTTTTTGTCTTTGTGGACACCTCTCTAAAGTACTTATTAATAATTCTATAAACAAGGGTTTCGTATATTTTATTCCCCGATTTTGACAGAAAAACAAAATTTGCACCTGATCCTTTTTGAAGTTTATCTCGTTCTTCCAGATAATCCATAAGCAATTCCTTTGTTTCTTCCAACATAGGTACCATGCGCTCCTTATTTCTTTTTCCCAGCACTTTTATGGTATCGGCGGACAGATTAAAATCCGCCAACTTCAAGTTTATGAGTTCCGCCCTACGCATCCCCGTACCGTATAGGATATGAATTATAAGTCTATCCCGCTTACCTTCAAAGTCATCGGCATATACTATTGAAAACAGCACCTGCTCCATTTCTTTTTCGGAAAAGGGGGTTTCAATTTTTTTTGAGGTCTTTAATGCTTTGTGTTTGGCCAATGGACTAATTTCGATATCGCCTATTTTCTGAAGAAACTTATAATATGCTTTAAGTGAAGCTATTTTCCGATTTATGGTCCTATTGGAAATAGCATTCCCCGACATGGATACTACCCAACTTCTTATCACGCTATAGGGTATTTTAGCAATATCTTCCTCATTGTAATTTTTTGAACAAAATTGCTGGAAGCCTTCAATATCCTTCCTATAGGCACCTACCGTATGTACGGAATAGTTCTTTTCCAAGGAGAGATATGAAATAAACTGTTCTACTACCATACTCAAAGTTACCAAACTTAATTTTCGTTTTAGGATCGGACATAAAAAAATCCCTTTCGATAGTTATCGAAAGGGATTTTATAATTTATTCGAATCAAAAATTAAATCTCTTCTTGATCTCTTAAACCTTGAATATATTGTGCTTTTTGTATTTGCGCTCTACGTTCTACTGAAGGTTTTGTAAACTGCTGACGTTTTCTCAACTGCCTCATCGTACCTGTTTTATCAAACTTTCGCTTGAAGCGCTTTAAAGCCCTATCTATATTTTCTCCTTCTTTTACTGGTATTATTAACATTGGCTACAACCTCCTTTCTTTAGTGATTAGGGCTGCAAATATAAAACGAATAAATTAATCCCCACCCAATTCATCAAAAATATTTTTGAACTCCCTATTTGTAATCCAAGATTAGGACATGGTACACCCCCAAAAACTATTTTAGCGAACCGGAAAAACGGTTTTCGCTAAAATTCCAGGACATATCAGGATCTGGGGGAACGATATTCCTTCTTATCTATAACTATTTTAGCGATAATCTCTTTTAAAATTTCACTAGTACCACCACCAATAGGGCCTAATCTGCTATCACGTAATAGTCTGGCCATTGGATAATCTTCCATATAACCATATCCACCAAGAAACTGCAAACAGTCATAAATAACCTCGTCCGCCATTTTAGTCGATTTCAGTTTTGATATGGTGGTTTCCCGAACAACGTAATCGCCCTGATCCATTCTGTCCACAACGGCATAATTATAATGTTTGCACAATTCCAAATCGGCATACAGATCAACAAAACGATGACGCAAAGCTTGATATTGGTCAATTGGTTTTCCAAAGGTCTCCCGTTCGGACATATATTGAAGTGCATATTCCAATGCATATTCAGCCCTGGCATGGGCATTGATCCCCATTATTAAACGCTCCAAGGCAAAGGCTTCCATTATAAAGGCAAATCCCTTTCCTTCCCGACCCATTAAATTAGCGGCAGGAACTTCTACATTATCAAAAGCCAACTCGGCCGTATCGGATGCCCTCCAACCCAATTTGTTCAATTTATTGGCGGAAACCCCCGGACTATCAAGATCCACGATAAACATACTAACACCTTTATTTCCTGCGGCCGGATCTGTTTTGGCAGCCAGGATTATATAATCACCATACACCCCGTTGGTAATAAAAGTCTTGGAACCATTTATAATATAAGAATTTCCCTTGCGCGTAGCCGTTGTTCGCATTCCCGCTACATCACTACCACCAAAAGGCTCCGTAATCCCTAAACATCCTATTTTCTCACCATTGACACTAGGCGTTAAATATGTGTCTTTTTGTGCATCATTAGCATTCTTGTTCAAATGGGTCATTGCGAGATAGGCGTGTGCCCAAATTGCAGCAGCAAAACCACCTGAATTGATTTTCTGCAGTTCTTCAAGCAAAATAACGGTATAGAAAAGATCCAATCCTAAACCTCCATTGGTTTCAGGGGTTGCCAAACCAAAATAACCCATCTCCCCGAACTTTTCCCAAATAAACCGATCAATGGCACCCGTGGATTCCCATTTCTCAATATGGGGAACTACTTCTTTTTGTAAAAAATCCTTTAAGCTTTGTCTAAATAATTGATGTTCTTCAGTGAAGTACATACTTTGCATAACATTATTTTTTGAGCGTCAAATATAGTTTAATTCTCTCAATCTTATCAACTGGAAAATCCTTAATCTTTAGCAATTCATCAAAAGAATTGATGGTTTTATTAACATTTCTATAATTAATTATAGCTAATGCAACTTGTTTTTGAATATATAACAATTTTGACAGTTCTTCTACTGTTACCTCATTCAAGTTCATTTTTGTTATGGATGGAACCTTAAGAACTTTAAATTTCAATAAAACCCTATCCGCAACTTCTTTTTCTAGCGCATAGGTATCATACAACTGTTCATTGATTATAAAACCTCCTAAACGATTTCGAAATTTTATGATCCTGGAGGACAATTTATCCCCTATTCCCCTTACACTTTTTAATTCTTCAGCGGTGACCGAGTTCAAATCCCTTATTTCAATCACTGCATTTGTGGTCTTCCTGGATTTGTTTTTCACCCGATTATCGTTGACCACGATTTGCCTATTCTTAAGAATCCAATCCGGAAACTTAAAATAAGGTGCAATACGATGTAGGAGCGCATCCGAAATATGGGTAACCTTCTGAAATTCTTCTGCAGAATTGACGAATTTATCCTTAGCCCTAAAAGCCTTTAATCTATCTATCTCCCCCAAACTCATTCCCAAAGTATATCCCTTGTAATCCGAAATGAAATTAGGATTGAAAGGATACATCCGAACGGTATCCTTAGCGGCCGCTATCTTCAGCTCGTCTATCTCCCGTTGTGTCTCGGTCTGCAATACCAATTGTCCTTGATCGGTATACCGATATTTCTGATATAGAAAATAAGTTGTTTGCACAAGAACAAGTAACAAGAGTAAATAGAAAATCCCACTCCGTTCCTGTTTATTGAACTTAAAGTGGGACAATTTCATCTATCTCTGAAAAATCAGTTTTATGAATGTATATTTTTTATGGCCTTCAAATATTTGTTAAGCTCATCCTTTACCTTTGGGGCCAAAATTATTATTCCGACCATATTAGGAACCATCATGGCAAAAATCATAGCATCCGAAAATCCGATTACCGAGCCCAAACTCGCCGCAGCACCTATGATCACAAAAATGCAGAATATGATCTTATAGGTGTATTCCATTTTTTTTGATCTTCCAAATAAATATGCCCAACCTTGAAAACCGTAATATGACCAGGAAATCATAGTGCTGAACGCAAATAAAACTACCGCAATAGTAAGTACATATGGGAACCAAGAGATAACAGATTCAAATGCTCCCGATGTGAGCAAAATTGCTTGCGCATCGTTCAAGGTAGCGTTATCAGCTGATACGTTCCCGGTAATGATCAATACCAACGCCGTCATAGTACATACCACGACCGTATCAATAAACGGCTCCAACAAGGCCACCATACCCTCACTTGCAGCATATTTGGTTTTAACGGCAGAGTGTGCAATCGATGCAGACCCAACACCCGCTTCATTTGAAAATGCCGCACGCCTAAATCCTTGGACCAAAACCCCAACGGCTCCCCCCAAAACACCTTCTGGACTAAAGGCTCCATTAAAAATTTGCAGGAACGCATCTCCGATCATATCATATTTTGCAATAAGCACAAAAAGAGATGCCGCTACATAAACGACCACCATAAATGGCACGATCTTATCCGTTACTTTCGCTATTTTCTTAATACCGCCGATTATGACTATACCTACCAATATGGCCATAACAACGCCAAACAACCAACCTTTACCATACAAGATAGAATTTTCCCCTCCGGTTATATTTTCCACTAATTGAAAAGCCTGGTTTACTTGAAACATATTGCCTCCTCCAAAAGAACCACCTATTACAAAAATGGCGAAAAGACTCGCTAAAACTTTTCCTAAACGAACTAGCCCCTTGGATTTCAATCCCTTGGTAAGGTAATACATAGGTCCGCCATATACAGTACCATCTTCGGCAATGTCACGATACTTGACCCCTAGCGTACATTCCACAAATTTAGAAGCCATTCCCAATAGCCCCGCTACTATCATCCAAAAGGTCGCACCGGCACCACCGATCGATACGGCAATTGCAACACCTGCAATATTCCCAAGACCAACCGTAGCCGATAATGCCGCAGTCAAAGCTTGAAAGTGCGAAACTTCACCATCATGACCTTCAACCGCTATGGTCTCAATAGCATCTCCACCCGGTGTGGAATCACCGGCCGCAATTAACGATTCATGATGATCTATGGCATCATACTTGCCCCGAACAATATTGACAGAAGTAAAAAAACCTCTAAAATTTATAAACTTGAAATATATTGTAAAGTAAGTAGCTCCTAAAATCAATGGAAATAAAACCCAATAAACTTTAATTTCTTCCGTGAAGGGAATCTGATAAAAAATGAAATTCACAAACCAACCCGTGGCATTACCAAAGGCCTGATCTATTTTTTCATCAACACCCATTTCCGCAGCCTCTTGGGCAATACTTAAAAAAGGCAAAAACAGTGTAAAAAGAGTAAGAAGTCTATACTTCATAAATTTAAGTTTAAAGTCAGTAATTAGTCCGTAAAACTGGCAATATCCTAAAAATTATGTAGGCAATCAAAAAAATCTTCAAAAGATGCCTATCCAATGTGGAACATTTCATTAAGCTTTTTTATCTGTTCGGGCCTTCCCAACACGATAACCTTACTTTTGGGCTGTAGTTTTAAATCCGCTTCGGGATTTATAATATACTCACCATCTGGTGCTATATAACCTATGATGGTGCATCCCGTTCTTTTTCTTAAATCCAAATCCCTTAAGGAATTACAATCCATCTGATCTGTAAAGTCCTCTATGGAAACTTCTTCCAGATTAATGGTATGTTCGCCTTCCATGGACAGTTTATCCATAAACGTTATCAAATCGGGCATCAAGACCAGGGAAGCCATATGATCACCTCCAATTTTATCGGGCATGATCACCTTATTAGCACCGGCGAGTTGTAATTTCTTTTGCGAGGTCACTAATGATGCCCTACTGATAATAAACAGTTCATTGTTCAATTGTCTGGCGGACAGGACTACGAACAAATTAACGGCATCATCGGGAAGGGCCGTAATCAAATATTGGGCACGGTTTATTCCACTGGACAACAATACATTGTCATCATTGGCATCGCCCTCTACGAACAGCACCTCATCCTCATACTTTTGGATCAGTTCTTTATTCCGCTCAATAACAACAAATGGCCTTTTATAGGCTGTTAATCTTTCGGCGGCCTGCATCCCGTTACGTCCAAAACCACAGACAACCACATGACCGGACAGGTTTTTAATTTTATTCTTCACTTTTTTCTTTTTTAGGATTTGAAGGGAATTTCTGCTCATTACATACTCCGTAAGTACCGAAATGGCAAAACCCAATATAAACACACTCGCCAAGATTAAAAATACCGTAAAGATCTTGGCCGTATCATCTAACGGCTGCACTTCTTTAAAACCTACCGTAGCCATGGTTATAACCGTCATGTATAGCGCGTTTATCCAAGAATAATCGGAAATATAACGGTATCCAAAAACCCCAAAAACAACGACTGCGGCCATTAAGAACAAAGCCAGGTAAATCTTGGAACGGAAAAGTTTTATCATATTTTAAAGGTCAAAAACGGAAGTTCGTTTGGTATAGATCAAATCCTTGATTTTTAGCCAGAAAGCAAGAAAAAGATATAATGCGAATCCAAAGCCCAGGGTCACAAAGGTCAGGTAAATAAATGATGTACGAACTATGCGCGCCCTTATCCCCAATCTTTCCGCTATTCTACCACAGACCTCAAAGCCTCTTTTTTGGAGATAATGCAGTAAATCATAAAACCTGTTCATAGTTATAAAATTAAGATTTTAAATTCAATAATTCCGAACCCACTGCACATTGCAAACATTTATTTTTAGAACAATATTGATTGTACAACTGTAACAATGACTGGCTATCTTTAGCACTTTTTACAGGTACTCCCAACTCTTCATAACCCTTAACAATACTATTGTCCTCACTGTTCACACCCTCAATTAGCGTAAGCAATTCCCACTCCCGGGCAATTCCCCTGCTCTTTAAATAACAAAATCTCAAAGGAAGTATCGTATTGATAACCAATAGGTCTATAAACTTTTGGGAAATGTTCTTTTTCCTTTTTTTAGATCGTTTCCCAAAGGTATAATGGTCATCCCAAAATATGTGTGTTTCCGTCTTGAAGATGAATTTCAAATCTTCATCATTGTTTACAATAGCCGAATTGAACAAATTGTTATTGGCAGCATACAGACCGGCCAACTGCGCCAAACGCAAGGTGGGAAAATTAGACGGCCTCAATTTAAAAAAATCCGGAGGCCCCATAGGTACCGTAGCCAGTTGAAATTTATTTTTCAAGAATTTAAATTCTTCCTTCAATCGTATATAATGGGAATCTATAATTTCATCGGATTCGAGTAATCCTGATACGCCCATAAGGAGAGCTTCCATCTGGATCGGTTTCCGATACAGTTTCCGAACGATAGAAAAATCTAGGGAGTTTCCCACCTCAAAAAATAAATCACCATTAATTTTGGATCCAAAATTTTTCAGCAATAAAACGAACAAAACTTTTTCCCAATCATTTTTAGAGGCTTTCAACAGCTTTAAGATGACCTTTGCTTTTTGTTCCAAGCGTTCAAAAAAAAGTCGTTCCATCCAATTGGCAAAAGTAAATTCCGGTATGCCATTTATCTCTTTTCCGCAAGCAATAAACCGCTGTTCTTTATTCTCAAATAGGTTTTTATAGGTTTGTAACAATTTTTCGGGAATACAATCTTTAAGTTGTAGCGCAGGTATTTCCGAGTTATCTTTTCTAAAAACGGAAACATCATTTTCCCAGACTACATGAAGAATAACATTATCATAATTTTCATCATTTTCATGTTTATGCGCGTACCAATCCGATGATTTTATATGAACCTCCACGTTCCCTGCCCACAATTGACCTCCAATCTTTAATTGTGCATTAAAGAAATCAGGGCCGCTCAAATGGTTATGGTTTCCAACATGGAGAACTTCAATGGTTTCGTTCTCGGAAGTCATAAGGCCATTTACAGGAAATTTTTTATACTTCCATATATAATGTAACAATTCTTCCCTCACGGCCTAAAAATAAAAAACCCGCTGCAAAGCGGGCAATTATTGTCGTATTTAAAATATTTTATTCGGCTACCTCACCTGTCCAGTTCATAAAACCTCCTTCTAGATTATAGGCATTTTCAAAGCCCATATCATCCATAATAACGCAAGCCTGACCACTACGGTTACCACTTCTGCAATACACGTAATAGTTCTTTGTCTTGTCCAATTTCCCCAATTCATCAACAAATTCCTCGCCCAGATAAAAATCAATATGGACGGCATTGGGAATATAGCCTTCTTCTATTTCCTCTTCCGTCCTAACATCGAGTATAACCGCATTGTCATCATTTTCTAATTGCTCCTCCCATTCTTCCTGTGATAAATCTGCCATAGTTTTCTGTTTTAGCATCACAAAAATAATCGATTTTAAACAAATGGGGCATTTAAAACTTTTAACAAATTTTTAATCCCCATATATGGCTAATGTCCATTTCATCCACTTACATTTGTATGTACAATTGTTGTAACAACATGAATGTTGAGAAAATTATAAAGACAAATTCCGAAATTCCTTTAAAAAAGAGGACAATTATTCATTTGGCCCTGGTATCCAACAAAATAAACGAAGCGGTTACCAATGCCCTAAAGCCCTTTGAAATTTCGACACAACAATTTAATGTATTACGTATCTTAAGGGGGCAACAGGAGAAACCGGCCAATTTGTCGACCATAAATGAACGTATGGTTACCAAAATGAGCAATACCACAAGATTGGTAGATAAGTTATTGTCCAAAGGTTATGTAAACAGAACGATTTGTCAACACAACAGGAGAAAGGTAGAAATACAGATTACAAAAGAGGGACTAACACTTTTAAACAGATTAGACGGCATATTATATGAGACCGAAGAAAGGGTTTTAAGGCGTTTTAAGGAAACCGAACTTATAGAATTAAACAGATTATTGGATAAATTTTAATACATTATGAACAAAATACTTGACAAATTAAATTGGCGTTACGCTACAAAGAAATTTGACAGCTCCAAAAAAGTAAGCAATAGCGATTTGAATACTTTGTTGGAAGCAACACGTTTAAGTGCTTCTTCCTATGGCCTGCAACCTTATCATATTTTTGTTGTGGAACAAAAAAACATAAGGGAACGACTAAAACCTGTGTCCTGGGAGCAGTCTCAAATTACAGATGCGTCCCATTTGATCATATTTGCCAACAAACCGGATTTCGGCGAGGAATTGGTAGACAATTACCTAAATAACGTAAGCGCCGTTAGAAGTGTACCCCAAGAAGACCTGAAGGGATATTCGGATTTTATGAAATCTAATTTAATGGGACTTTCCCATGCCCAAAAAGATGCATGGACGGCAAAACAAGTATACCTGGCATTGGGAAATGCCATGACCATTGCAGCGGAGCTAAAAATAGATACCTGCCCTATGGAAGGTTTTGAAGTGGACAAATATGATGAAATTTTAGGTCTTGCGGACAAAAATCTAAAAACCTCCGTAGTGTTGGCCATAGGATACCGTTCAGGTGAAGACGACACCCAACATTATCCTAAGGTGCGCTATGCCCAGGAAAAGCTTTTTACACACTTATAAATTAACTATAACACAAAATGAATATCATGAAAAAAGTAGCTTTAAATGTGGTTTTAACCTTTATATTCGGGGTTACGGCCAATGCGACAACCCCTGTAGACGGGGAGAAAAAAGAAGTAAACGTAAGCAAGAGTACCATTACCTGGAAAGGGTATAAGGTAGGTGGATCCCATGAGGGGACCATAGCTTTAAAATCCGGCCATTTAATGGTGGAGGGTAAAAAATTGACCGGTGGGGAATTCGTTGTGGATATGTCCACAATTTCCAATTCCGATATGACAGCGGGGAACGGGAAAGAAAAACTGGAAGGACACTTAAAATCAGATGATTTCTTTGGTGTGGAAGCACACCCCACAGCAAAATTGGTCTTTGCCTCTGCCAAACCGTTTAACAAAAATTCCTATACCGTAACCGGTAATCTCACCATTAAGGGAATTACAAAACCGGTTACCCTGGTAGTTTCCCTATTTGAAAATAAGGCTACGGCCACTTTAAAAGTGGATCGGGCCAAATACAATGTCAAGTATAACTCAGGAAGCTTTTTTGACAATCTTGGCGATAAATTAATTTATGATGAATTTGACCTTGTAGTTAATTTGGCCCTATAACAACAAATTATGTTAACAGGAACCAAAGCATACTTTCAGGTCATGGTTAGTGTTTATTTATCCCCTTGAACTTCATCAAGGGGATTTTTAATTGAAATCATTTTAAAAAGGAAAGTTTGCAAGTTAAAAATTCCTTCATATATTTGGTGACTAATGTTTTTTATAAAAGCAAATACTTGGTGGTGGAACAACTTACGACGGATATCGTGAGCTGAGCATCATTGTAGTAAAACTATATAAAGGCTTGTCATCACGACAAGCCTTACTTATTTCTAAGAATTAAAACATATTATTTTGAAATTTAAACTTGACACACACCATAAAAAAATCCTTGCGGACACTATTACTCCGGTAAGTGTCTATCTAAAGATACGGGATCGGTTTCCCAATAGTATTCTCTTGGAAAGTAGTGATTACCATGCCAATGACAATAGTTTCTCCTATATCTGTTGCAATCCTATTGCTTCGATCAAGATAGAGAACGAAGGGATACTACAGCAATTTCCGGACGGCTCATCAAAAAAAACCTCCATCGATCCACAAACAGATGTTGTAAAGATCGTTCATGAATTCAGTCAAAAGTTTGAAGTTGGCCAGAACGGTTTTAAATTTATAAACAATGGTCTGTTCGGATATATGGCCTATGATGCAGTACGGTATTTTGAGGACATTACAATAACACAGAAAGAAGATTCCGTTCAGATTCCGGATATGTACTATGCCGTATATCAAAATATTATCGCCATCAACCATTTTAAGAACGAGGCGTATATTTTTGCACATTGTTTCGAGTCCGAGAATAATATTTCAGAATTGGAGCAAATTCTGAATATCAGGAATTTTGCTTCCTATAATTTTAGTACCGAAGGGGAACCAACATCAAATTTAAAGGATGAAGAATATCGTGACCATGTAGCTTTGGCCAAAAAACATTGCCAAAGGGGCGATGTCTTCCAACTGGTACTGTCCCGTAGATTTTCCCAAGGTTTTAAAGGTGATGAATTTAATGTATATCGGGCATTGCGTTCCGTAAACCCATCGCCTTACCTCTTTTATTTCGATTACGGGGATTTTAAGATTTTTGGCAGTTCTCCAGAGGCACAGCTTATCGTAAGCGATGGAAAAGCGGAGATACATCCTATTGCCGGTACTTTTAAAAGAACGGGGAACGATGAACAAGATGCGGAACTGGCTAAAAAATTAAAGGTGGACGATAAGGAAAACAGCGAACATGTTATGCTGGTGGACCTGGCCCGAAATGACCTCAGCAGAAATGGAAGTGTCGTTCAAGTAGAGAATTATAGGGAAGTACAATTCTTTTCCCATGTTATCCATTTGGTTTCCAAGGTTACCGGGCAGAAGAAAGCGGATATCCCCACTATGAAAGTGGTAGCGGATACTTTCCCTGCGGGAACCTTAAGCGGTGCACCAAAACATATGGCCATGCAGCTCATAGAAAAATATGAAAAAACCAGTCGGGGTTATTACGGTGGCGCCATAGGTTTTATGGATTTTAAAGGCAATTTTAACCATGCCATAATGATCAGGACCTTTTTAAGTAAAAACCACCGATTGCATTATCAGGCAGGAGCAGGTTTGGTCGCGGCCTCCGATCCGGAAACCGAATTACAGGAAACCTACAATAAATTAGGTGCTTTGACCAAAGCATTGGAAATAGCTGAGGGGATATAATCCCTAATCCCTGAAAGGGAAATTTAAACGAGATTAAAAAAATGAGTAAAAGTAAAAATTCATATAAACAAGCTACCTCTCCTTCATTTGGGGAAGAACGTGGAACTTCCGTATTGGTCATAGATAATTATGACAGTTTCACTTATAACCTGGTGCATTATTTGGAGGATTTGGATTGTACGGTAACCGTAAAGCGAAACGATCAACTGACTTTGGATGAGGTGGATGCTTTTGACAAGATCGTACTTTCTCCGGGTCCAGGAATTCCCGATGAAGCTGGATTGTTAAAGGAAATCATTGCCAAATATGCCCCTACAAAGAAAATCTTTGGAGTATGTTTGGGGCAGCAGGCCATCGCCGAAGTTTTTGGAGGCTCGTTAATTAACTTGGAGGAAGTGTATCATGGCATTGCCACTAAAATCAATATCACGAAGAACGACGCCATTTTTAACGATATGCCTGAGGCCATAGAAGTGGGGCGTTACCATTCCTGGGTGGTACATCCGGATATGCCGGAAGTTCTAGAGGCTACTTCCTTTGACGGAAATGGGCAAATCATGTCCCTGCGCCATAAAACCTATGATGTTCGTGCCGTACAATTTCATCCGGAATCCGTGTTAACACCGGAAGGAAAAAAAATATTGGAAAATTGGTTAAAAAGCTAGAGCGGGGCATCCTGTAATCCCCTATTCAGCTGTCAGAAAATGGTCAAGTCTAAATACCGTTAAAAATGAAAGAAACATTAAACAGATTAATAAATCATGAAATTCTAGCCAAAGAAGATGCAAAACGGATATTGGTGAATATTGCCAAAGGCGATTACAATACCAGTCAGATTGCGGCATTCTTAACGGTCTATATGATGCGGAGTATCACTATAGAGGAATTGGAAGGTTTTCGCGATGCACTTTTGGAGCTTTGTCTGGCCGTGGACCTATCCGATTACAACCCTATTGACCTGTGCGGTACCGGCGGAGACGGAAAGGATACCTTTAATATTTCCACTTTAGCTTCTTTTGTAACGGCCGGTGCAGGCATAAAAGTGACCAAACACGGTAATTATGGGGTCTCGTCCAAATGTGGCAGTAGCAATGTCATGGAATTTTTAGGTGTTAAATTCAGTAACGAAGCAGATTTCCTGAAAAAATCCATAGATCAGGCAGGGATTTGTGTATTGCACGCCCCACTCTTTCACCCTGCCATGAAAAACGTAGCACCCATTCGTAGAGAACTGGCCGTAAAAACTTTTTTCAACATGCTGGGACCCATGGTAAATCCTGCCTTTCCCAAAAACCAAATGGTAGGGGTCTTCAATCTGGAATTGGCCAGAATGTATGGGTACCTATACCAAAATACGGATAAGAACTTTACTGTACTCCATGCTTTGGACGGTTACGATGAGATTTCATTGACGGGAAATACAAAGACCATTTCCAATAATTCCGAAAGTATCATAAAACCTTCGGATTTTGGACTGAAGGCCATAAAACAATCCGAAATCGTTGGTGGGGACTCCATTGAAGAATCTGCACAAATATTCCTTAACGTCCTTCAGGGAAAGGGAACCGAAGCTCAGAACAATGTAGTTTGTGCCAATGCGGGCATAGCCATAGCTACCGTAGAAGGCACTTCGGCAAAAGAGGGGTTCGAAAAGGCAAAAGAATCACTGGTAAGTGGTAACGGATTGCAAGCATTGAAAAAATTACAAACGCTAAGTGTCTAATGAATATATTGGATAAAATAATCAGGGACAAACGTAGGGAAGTCGATTTAAAAAAATCGATACTCCCTATTTCTCAATTGGAAACATCGGTGCTTTTTGAAAGGCAGACTATTTCTTTGGCAAATGCTCTAAGAAATAGCCATACGGGCATTATTGCTGAACACAAAAGGCGTTCTCCATCAAAATCCACCATAAATCAAGATACCAATGTAGCCCAAGTGGCCAAAGGTTATGAAAAAGCAGGAGTTTGTGGTATGAGCGTTCTGACCGATATTAAATACTTTGGTGGTTGCTTAGAAGATCTTCTGCTGGCCAGGGCATCGGTCAACATGCCCTTGCTCCGCAAAGAATTTATAATCGATGAATATCAGGTCGTTGAAGCCAAGGCCCATGGTGCGGACGTAATTTTATTGATCGCGGCCGTATTGACCCAAAACGAAATCAAGCTTTTGTCCCAGTTGGCCAAAAGTCTAGATCTGGACGTATTGCTGGAAGTACACAATAAAGAAGAATTGCAAAAATCCATTATGCCAAGTCTGGATATGCTAGGAGTAAACAATCGAAATCTAAAAACATTCAAGGTTAGTTTGGAAACCAGTAAGTCCCTATCCCGATTGATCCCGAACGATTTTGTAAAAGTATCCGAAAGTGGCATCAGTAGTATCGAGGCCATTAAAGATTTAAAAGAATTTGGCTATCGGGGTTTTCTTATCGGAGAAAATTTTATGAAGACGGAGAATCCGGGCAAAAGTGCAACGGAATTCATTCAAAAACTAAATTAAGGTGGATTACTATTACACCCATAAGGATAACGGATCATCAGCCAGAAAATATACATTCCCTAAGCTGAAGGTTTGTGGTATGAACAAAAATACCCGGGAGGTAGCATCCATACGGCCGGATTATCTCGGGTTTATTTTTTGGGAACCCTCAAAGAGATATTTTGACGACACTTTACCCGACATACCCCACAGTATTCAAAAAATAGGTGTATTCGTAAATGCGCCTCTAGAAGAAATTGTCAAAAAAGTAAACCGTTATGGGCTATTGTTGGTGCAACTGCACGGAAAAGAAACAAAGGAATACTGTAACGCATTACAAAAGAAAGTGCCACAAATAGAGATCATAAAGGTATTCACCATAAAAGATGATTTTAACTTTAATGTCTTAAAAGAATTTGAAGAGGTCTGCGATTATTTTTTGTTCGATACCAAGGGAAAGTTACCCGGCGGTAACGGCTATACTTTTGATTGGAAAATATTGGAACAGTATCCATCTACCAAACCTTATTTTTTAAGTGGTGGAATTGGTCTGGAAGAGATCGATGCGCTTACCGAATTTTTACGGACCCCTACTGCGAGATATTGTTATGCCATTGATGTGAACAGTAAATTTGAAACCGGACCCGGTTTAAAGAATATCAAGAAATTAAAGGAATTTATGGCATTGTTAACGGACAACAATCAACTTAACACGAACGATAATGAGCTATCACGCTGACGAAAAAGGTTATTACGGGGAATTTGGAGGGGCTTTTATTCCAGAAATGCTCTACCCTAATGTAGAAGAGCTACGCCGCAGCTATCTGAAAATCATGTACGGGGAATCTTTTCAAGAGGAATTCCATCAATTGCTCAAGGATTACGTAGGCAGGCCGTCCCCGCTCTATTATGCCGAGCGTCTTTCCAAAAAACACGGGGCAAAAATTTATCTAAAACGGGAAGACCTTAACCATACCGGTGCGCATAAGGTAAATAATACGATCGGTCAGATCTTAATGGCCAAAAGATTGGGCAAGACCAGGATTATTGCGGAAACAGGTGCGGGTCAACATGGGGTGGCAACTGCCACCGTTTGTGCTTTAATGGGAATAAAATGTGTGATCTATATGGGCGAGATAGATATTGCCCGCCAGGCACCGAATGTTGCCCGCATGAAAATGTTGGGGGCGGAAGTACGCCCTGCCCTGTCCGGCAGCCGTACCTTAAAAGATGCAACCAATGAAGCCATCCGGGATTGGATCAATAATCCTGTAGATACACATTACATTATTGGTTCCGCTATCGGGCCGCACCCATATCCGGATATGGTGACAAGGTTCCAATCCGTCATTTCAGAAGAGATCAAATGGCAATTAAAAGAAAAAGAAGGGCGTGAAAATCCAGATTACGTTGTTGCCTGTATCGGTGGCGGTAGTAATGCGGCCGGTACCTACCATCATTTTTTAGATGACCCAAGGGTAGGCATCATCGCCGTTGAAGCTGCGGGAAAAGGTGTAGAATCCGGTGAAAGTGCCGCTACCTCTGCATTAGGCAAGATAGGAATCATACACGGTTGTAAAACCATGCTTATGCAAACGGCCGATGGTCAGATTACGGAACCTTATTCTATTTCGGCAGGTTTGGATTATCCCGGTGTTGGTCCAATGCACGCACATTTGCACAAATCCAGCAGGGCGGAATTTTATTCCGCTACGGATGATGAAGCGATGACCGCCGGTCTGGAATTATCCCAATTGGAAGGAATAATCCCAGCTATAGAAACAGGCCATGCCTTTGCTATTTTTCAGCATAAAAAATTCGCCCCCAATGATGTTGTGGTGATTAGTTTGTCCGGTCGCGGGGACAAGGACCTGCAAACGTATATCGATTATTTTAAACTCTAAGTTAGAAAATGAACAGAATCAATCAAAAACTACAAGAGGACAAAAAACTCCTATCCATATATTTTACGGCCGGTTATCCGTCTTTGAACGATACCGTGAAAATCATCCAGGATTTGGAACTAAACGGTGTGGACATGATCGAAATAGGCCTCCCCTTTAGTGACCCCTTGGCAGATGGTCCGACCATTCAAGAGAGCTCTACCGTAGCCTTAAAAAATGGAATGACCACGGATATTCTTTTTGATCAATTATCGGATATCCGTAAATCTGTTTCCATTCCTTTGCTGATTATGGGGTATTTTAATCCCATACTACAATATGGTGTAATGGATTTTTGTAAAAAATGCCGCGAGATAGGCATTGATGGATTGATAATACCAGACCTGCCCTTAGACGTGTATGAGGAAACGTACGAAGATATATTTAAGGAGTACGGACTTATCAATGTTTTTCTGATCACCCCTCAGACCAGCATTGAACGTATCCATCAAATTGATAATGCCTCGGACGGATTTATCTATATGGTGAGTTCAGCAAGCACTACAGGAGCAAAATCAGGTTTTGGAAACGAACAAGAAGACTATTTTAAAAGAATCGCATCCTTAACGCTTAAAAATCCACAAATTGTCGGTTTTGGCATTAGCAATTCTGAGACCTTTCAAGTTGCCACCAAAGCGGCAAAAGGAGCTATCATCGGTTCCGCATTCATTAAACATATAATGCAATATGACGTAAACGCTATTTCAGGATTTATTAAAAAGATTCGATAGCATTAATTATCCGGTAACATTCAAGTTTTTATTCGGTGAATAAAAACTTGATTTTCCTATTTTTTCAGTTTAATCTTAATGACTCCATTGCCCCCACGAATACCGTATAAAGTAGAATTGACACTTTTCAGGATTTGGATGGACTTCACCCGATTTGGGGGAATAGAAGCAATACTGGATACTATAGACCCATCTACTTCATACAAAGGCTCATTACTCACCCTGTCAGAAATCGAAGAATTTGCAGAACCTCTAATGCTTACAGTTTCACCTATTACATTAACCCCTGAAAAACGTACCCTGAGTAATTGAAAAATAGAACTGTAACCATTTACGGAAGGGTCATTTTCAAAGTTAATTTCCCCCGAACCACTTACCAATTTTGGGGGATTTCTATAACCAAGTTCAAGTACATATGCCTCGCTAACTATTTTATCCGAATGTTCAGGAAAGGAAAAATTCATTTCTTGTTGCCCTTCATAAGTCATATTATAAATACCGTGTTCGGAGGAATAGAAAGAAATTAAATTGATTCCTCTGGTCACCCTCAATTTATAAAGCCCTTTCTTATTTGTTTTTTTATTGGTATTTACAGAATCAACGTATATAATGGTTCCTTTAACAGGTTTTCCATTAAAATCCGTAACCAATCCTCTAAGTCCTATTTTTTTAGAATCAATTTCTTGAGCAATAGATATATCACAACACATTGCAAATAATACAAAAAGTAATGTAAAGCTTTTAGCCATGAGGTTTGTTTTTTCTGAAATCATAAGATACGAAGTATTTTAAAAATCAGGCGTATGAACTTCTATCCATTCCTTAACATTCCATAAAAAACCTCATGAGGTTCTTTCAGAAAAACCGGATTTGAAAGTGGCAGGTTATATGTTGAACCCATATTGACAAAAGGCATAGAAAAAATTATCGAACACCCATTAAAATCTTAAACCCAAAAGGAGGCATAATTTCATTTTTTTATTCATAGGATACTTCTCACAATCACTGAAAATGCCACGATCCCGTTTCCAATATATCCTGAAAATATCACGGTAAATATCACAAAATGTTTACAACGTCGTGACTTTTCTGTTATGCAATCTTTCTTCATTTGTTTAGAACCTTTAAAAACAGAACTATGAAAAAATTCAAACTCTTTTTTATTCCCATGCTCTTGCTTTTACTGGCAGGTTGTGTGGACGATGACAGCGATACAACAGTGGCAAGAACCATTGTTCCCGCATCAGGAACCATTGCCGGTGGCCCCTTTGTCTTTTGCGTAGATGGTGAAGCCGACATGGTATCGGGCATTACTATTGACAATTCCGAAAGTGCTGGCACCAATAGTACTTGGGTAATTACGGATGCGGACAGGAATATTCTTGGACTGCCCTCCACCCTAGAAGCGTTGGAAGGTGTTAATTTTGATGAAGCCGGGGCAGGAACCTGTTTCATTTGGTATTTACGCTATGAGGATGGATTGGAAGGAGCAGAGGTAGATATGAATACAGATGATCTTTCTGGTGAATTTGATTTGTCCAACTCTATTGAAGTCGTAAGAAATGAAACCAATGCAGGTGAAATTTCGGGCGGCCCTTATGAATTTGTAGTGGACGGCAATCCTGATTTTGTTACTGAAATTACGCTCAATTCGGAAAACGCCAAAGGTACAAACAGTACTTGGGTCATTACGGATGACGAGCGTAATATACTTGGGCTCCCTCCTACCTTGGATGCCGTAAAAGAAGTAGATTTTGACCAGGCCGGAGCCGGTGTTTGCCTTATTTGGTACTTGCGCTACGAAGATGGCCTGGAAGGGGCGGAAACAGGGAAAAATGCGGACGACCTTTCCGGATGTTTTAGTCTTTCCAATTCTATTCAAGTTACAAGGTTAAAGGCCGCCAATGCAGGTACAATAGCAGGGGGACCTTTTAACTTCTGTGTGGATGGCACTGAGGATTTTGTATCGGATATTACTTTAGATGCGTCCGAGGCATCAGGTAGCCTTAGTACCTGGGTAATCACCGACGATCAAGGGAAAATCCTAGGTCTGCCACCAACTTTGGAGGCCGTTAAGGGCGTAGATTTCGATGCCGCCGGGGCAGGTACCTGTTTCATTTGGTATTTACGTTATGAGGACGGGCTGGAAGGACTGGAAGCCGGCATGAACACCAATGACCTAAAGGGCAACTTCGGGCTGTCCAATTCCATAGAAGTGGTACGGAGCAAAACCGAGGCCGGAACGCTTTCAGGCGGTCCCTATACTTTCTATGTTGATGGAGAGGCGGATTTTGTAAGCGGGATTTCCCTGGATAGTTCAGAAGCGTCCGGAACCAATAGCACTTGGGTAATCACCGACGATCAAGGGAAAATCCTAGGTCTGCCACCGACCCTAGAGGCCGTTAAGGGCGTTAATTTCGATGCCGCCGGTGCCGGGACCTGCTTGATCTGGTATTTACGATACGAGGACGGACTGGAAGGGGCGGAAATGGGCATGAACGCCAATGACCTCAAGGGCTGCTTCGACCTTTCCAACTCCATTGAAGTCACAAGGTTAAAGGCCGCCAATGCAGGTACAATAGCAGGGGGGCCTTTTAACTTCTGCGTGGATGGCACTGAGGATTTTGTATCGGATATTACCCTAGATAGTACGAATGCATTTGGAAGCGGGAGTACCTGGGTAATCACCGACGATCAAGGGAAAATCCTAGGCCTGCCACCAACTTTGGAAGCCGTTAAGGGCGTAGATTTCGATGCCGCGGGGGCAGGTACCTGTTTCATTTGGTATTTACGTTATGAGGATGGGCTGGAAGGACTGGAAGCCGGCATGAACACCAATGACCTAAAGGGCAACTTCGGGCTGTCCAATTCCATAGAAGTGGTACGGAGCAAAACCGAGGCCGGAACTCTAAGTGGCGGTCCCTATACTTTCTATGTTGATGGAGAGGCGGATTTTGTAAGCGGGATTTCCCTGGATAGTTCAGAAGTGTCCGGAACCAATAGCACTTGGGTAATCACCGACGATCAAGGGAAAATCCTAGGTCTGCCACCAACTTTGGAGGCCGTTAAGGGCGTTAATTTCGATGCCGCCGGTGCCGGGACCTGCTTGATCTGGTATTTACGATACGAGGACGGACTGGAAGGGGCGGAAATGGGCATGAACGCCAATGACCTCAAGGGCTGCTTCGACCTTTCCAACTCCATTGAAGTCACAAGGTTAAAGGCCGCCAATGCAGGTACAATAGCAGGGGGACCTTTTAACTTCTGCGTGGATGGCACTGAGGATTTTGTATCGGATATTACCCTAGATAGTACGAATGCATTTGGAAGCGGGAGTACCTGGGTAATCACCGACGATCAAGGGAAAATTCTAGGTCTGCCACCAACTTTAGAGGCCGTTAAGGGCGTAGATTTTGATGCCGCCGGGGCAGGTACCTGCCTTATCTGGTATATGCGCTATGAAGGAGAGTTAAATGGTCTTGAGGCCGGAAACAACACTGCAAATCTCTCTGGAAACTTTGATCTTTCCAATGCATTGACCGTGGTGCGGAACAAACCCAATGCCGGAACCCTTTCAGGTGGCCCTTTTAAATTTATCGTAGATGGAACCGCAGATTATGTTTCAGGAATTACATTGGACAGCTCCGAAGCATCCGGTTCCAACAGTTCTTGGATCATAACCGATGAATCTGGAAAAATCTTGGGATTACCACCAACATTAGCTGCTGTTGAAGGTGTTAATTTTGATGCTGCCGGAGAAGGTACATGCTTTATCTACTATATTAGATATGAAGACGGATTGACCGGTTTAAAGACAGGGTGGACATTTGATGAGTTCAATGGTTGTTATGATATTTCCAATGCGATTAAAGTAGTACGAAAAGTACACTGATAAAATTCGGATTTGATTTGTATCATTGTTTGCAAAAGGCGGCAGAGGAGATTTCCCTGCCGCCTTTTATTTTAATTTAAGCGGAATTTCTACTGGCGTTTATGTTACCATATAGAGATCGGGTCACGATCTTCTCATAAAGTTCCCTATAATCATTGTTCTCTCCAATTTTTTGCAAAGCATATTGTTGAATTACCAACAGCGGCAGCACTATATTTTCCCTGATTTTTATGGACTCCCTGGAAACGGCTTCTTTCTCCATTAAAATTTCCATACCGGAAAGTTCCAACAGCATCTTTTTGGATAACTGATATTCCTCATGTAAAATATTCCAAAATTCACCGTATTCATCATTCTCCTTCATATAACTCGTAAGTTCAAAATAGCACTTGGAAAGGCTCATCATACTATTCATCATAAGGGCCTGAAAAAATGGGACATCATTGTATAATGCCACGGCCTCTTCAAACCTACCTTGGTCCTTAAGATACTTTAGAGCGGTACCTATGCCAAAATAACCGGGCACATTTTGTTTTAATTGGCTCCACGAACCCACAAATGAGATTGCCCTAAGATCGGTCAATTCCAATTTGGCCTTGTTGCCACGTTTTCCGGGCCTACTGCCAATATTTGCCTTTGTATAATATTTGAGCGTACTCATATGCTCCAAATAGGGCATGAATTTTTCATGATGCTTTAAGGCATCGTACTTTTCAAAACTCCGTTCGGACAATTCCTCGATCAGTTCTCTAGAAGCTTCTGAAATGGTTACTTCTTTTTTTAGAATGGTATTGGACAGACCGGCCGTGAGCAACTGCTCGCTATTATTAATAAACTGTTCTTTTGTACCATAGGTACTGGTAATGGTCTGCCCTTGAATGGTCAATTGAATTTCATTATTGGCCACATTGTCCGTTTGCGCCGCATAAAAACGATGTGTTTTACCACCGCCCCTTGCCGGTGGGCCTCCCCTACCATCAAAGAAAATAGCGGAAATAGCATTCTTTCCACACACTTTGGACAATACTTCCTTGGTCTTTAATATGGACCAATTGGCCTTTAAATAACCACCGTCTTTGGTCCCATCGGAAAAGCCGAGCATAATCGTTTGTTTGTCCTCCCTGTTTTTTAAATGGCCCCTATACTCCTTTAAGTTGAATAGTTTCTGCATAGTAACCTCGGCATTCTCCATGCCGTTCATTGTTTCAAAAAGCGGTACAATGTCAAACGTAATGTTCTTGTCGTTCCAACCACACCAACGGAACAGTCCATACACGAACAGGATCGAGTAGATATCTTCGGAATTACTAATAATATACCGGTTACACCCTTCTTCCCCGTTACGTCGTTGAATAGTCTGCAGTTGACCTATATTCTTAATGGTATCTTTTACAATGTCCTCATCATAATCCTTGGGCGACAGTGAAATATCTTCGTTCAATAAAATGGAAACCAGCTTATCCTCGGAAAGTTCGGAAAGATCCTCTTTTACAAAACCGTTCTTTTTTAGGACCTCACAAACCACTTTGGTATGAATACTGTGATCTTGCCTAATATCTATGGTGGCAAAATGGGTCTTAAAGATTTTTACTTTATCTATAAAACGATCTAAATCCTTTAGATATAAGTTGTGGTATTTCTCCTTTAACAACGCCCTGATTTGGTTCAGTGGCCCAATAATCTCATCGTATCCTACTTCCTTCGTAGTATCGAACATAGATGTATAAAGATTGGACCGTAGTTTGTTCAACGGGGCCTGAACTTCTTTAAAGGTCAATTTATGCTGTAATACCTTTAGATCATTATAATAACATTTCATGAGGGTCACCCGTAGTTCATTCATTACATCCTCAGTAATATCTGCTGTAACAAAGGGGTTTCCGTCTCGATCTCCTCCCGGCCAAAATCCTAATTTTACAATATCATGATTTTCAAATTCAACATTGTTTATGCTGCTTTTTATGTATGCGTATAAATCCCCGATGGCATCATAATATACATGTCTTAACGTATAGATAATATTTTTGGCCTCGTCCAATGGCGTGGGTTTTTTGGCATTGATCAAGGAAGTAAGGCCTAACTGCTGTAACGCAACATCGATCTCGTCTATCCTGTCCTCTAAGATCAATGACCTAAGGTTGGTAATAATATCCAATATTGCCGGGGTATAAAATTGGGTAGGGTGCGCCGTAAGTACTATTCTGGCACTAAAGGTGGCCAACTTATCCGCTATATCGTCCCAGGTGTTGTTCTTTTCTACAATTTGAAAATAATCTTTTAAGGACAATGAACTGGTATGCCGATGCAGTTTGGGGAAAGCCGCATCTTCAACACTATCATAAAGCACTACTTGGCGCTCTACATATTGTATAATACGGAACATAAAATCTATCCTGTCTTTTTCGGATTCGATATTTACATAGTTCTGAAAAAAGCCTTCCAGAATTTCCTTTGGATTCAGACCGGATTTCAAGCCTTTTTCCGATTGGTCCATCAACAATGGAATCAACATTCCCACATTCTCTATATTCCTATATGGTAAGTTTAAAAAGAGACTGTTGTAAACATTGAATTTATTCTGTACCGATTTTTTGAATTCCTCTAATCTTTCTAACTGCTGCATACATCAATTACTTTAACATTGGGGTCATATAAATGAATAATCAGATAACCCCTCTAGATTTCGGTTGTAAATATCGGTATTCTTATAGAATGGAGAACATCAATTTATCTAAATAACAAAATAGGTCTGGTACGCCACAAAAACAACAGCATTGACAACAAAAGATTATAGGGTTCAAAAGGAAAATATATTTTTATACCATAAATAAGCAATTAAATTTTTTCATTTTCATATAGTGTTCTCGTAAAAGGGTCTTGTTTCTAAAGCAGGGCTCTTTTTGGTTTAACGTAAATGGGAATGTATCGATTCAATGGCATATCATGTATAGAATTGACGAATTTTGTACATCCGGAGGAAACATAATCACCTTTGATCGGCTTTAGAAAAACTCCCGATACTGCATCACCCTATAATCCAATGTATTGAATGTTGGATTTTCCAACTTCATTTTCTTATATGCCATTAAACTGCCCACAGCCCTATTGGCCGCACCCGAAGGTGCAATTAAGGAAACAGTGCTGATTTTCTTTTTGCCGGTTGGATGGACGAATTCATGAATTCTCGGAATTTCAGAAGAGATTACCTCTAAGGAAATCCCATATTCCCTTATATGTCTCCTAAAAAAATATTCCGGTCCGTTTTTACTGTTTCCTCCCATAAACAATAAGGTTTTAATACTTGGATACCGGGATAGGTGATGAAGCAAGTTTCGCAATTTCACGTGCTGCATTCCTAAATCCGAAGCATCTATTTTATCCCTTTCGGCGGAGGCAACAATGTCACAAACGCCAATTTTTCTTTCCAATAGAAAATTCCTTCTTTGGGTTACGGCATATTCGGTAGTTTCATATTTTAAATCAAGATTAAAAATCCTATCCAAAATAGGCCACAACAGCCCATTTCTACTGCCATAACAAAAATCCACATCATCGGGCTTTAAGTCCCCAGTTGTAAACCTTGGTGGTGGCAACGTGCCCACGATCAGTTTCGTAGCTTCAGGAAAAAGAAAAGGTTTATAGGGATGGGTATGAAGAAACATTATACGTTAGCTGCCAAAATCTCCCTGGCTTTTTTTATCCATACTCTATTTTGGCGATAACCGGTTTTGGACATTCCCTCGGATTCTTTTATTATTTCTTCCAAAATAGTTTTTGATTCATCCGTTTTTCCAGCTCTAACATAGAATTTTGCCAACTCCAACCTTTCCCGATATCTGCTGTAGGGGGTATCAAACTGCATCAAATACTCTTCCGCCATCTCCTTGGAACCACCACTCTTTTCAATGGCCAGGGCAAATAAGAATGCGGTCTCGGATTTTTTGAACTTTGAATTATCCTTAATTTTATTGGAAATATGGATTGCCTTATCAAAATTCGATGAAAAATAATAGGCCCCGACCAGTTTTGAGTGGACATAAAAATCATTTTCAAAAACGTCCTTTAAGGATGCTTCATAATTTTTAATCGCTTCTTCGTACATCTGCCCCTCTAAATAAGCATCTGCCAAGGCCACTTGATTTTCAAAGGTATCCGAAAATTTGAATTTTTTTTCAAGGTCTTTTATCTTTTTTGAGGGATTTAAAACAGAAACCACCCCATCTTGAAGCTGTTCAATATCCTTTTTTTGAAAAACATGCACAAAAAGATAAATTGCCGACCCTATAACGGGTAAAAATATAATCAGGAAAATCCAATAATAATCGTTCTTATGGGTATAACAGTGATAGACACAAAAAACCTGCAAGGCCAATATGAGATAAAAATACATGGCCCTAAAATACGATCTTAATTTCTATTTGATCAATTACAACTTGCAGAATTTACCATAGTCGTACATAAAACGCTTGACGGTATTATGAAATTGGATCTGGTTCTTTAAAAAAGGATCAAGACGGGGAAAAGAGTATATTAATCGTCCAATTTAAACGTAAAGGTAATTTCACCTTCTTCCGTTATATCCAGTTCATAAGTGTATAACCCGATAGGCAGTGGGTCTGAAGTTTCGGAGGGAACAAAATTAAATTGTCCCGAATCCGTATCTATTTCAATAGAGTCCGATTCAAAAGCCACTTCAAATTCCAAATAATCGGAAAAACTATCCGCCGCTACATTTTCAAAGACCAATGAGTCTACCCGTACCTGAACACGATTGAAATTTATGTTGCTTTTATTGCTTATCCTAATATTCGCCCTAGTAAGATTATCATCCCGATCTTCACAGGCAAAGAGCAATATAGCGATCAATAAAAAAGAAAGTATTCCATTTTTCATCATTATGGTCTTTAAAGTAAAAAACGTGGAAAAAGAAAAATTATTCTGAACTCGTTTAAACTTTTAGGGTTTAAGCGAACCCACCTGCCAGACGGACAGATAGCACTACGGAATGAAAAAAACAAATGCCAGGTGCAAAAGGGCAATTTTATGCCAATTAAAGAAAGTTTAAATAGATTCTCTATCTAACAAAAACGGGTTCGTTTTCTTTTAACGTATGTTCTTCGCTAAATTGATAATCGTCCAAATTGAATCCTTTAAGATCATCTAAAGTACTGGCATTGGAATCCAGAATATAACGGACCATAGAACCCCTGGCCTTTTTGGCAAAAAAACTCACAACCTTTAATTTATCATTCTTCCAATCCTTAAAAATTGGAGTTATAACAGGGACTTTCAAGGATTTTGCATCAATGGCACCAAAATATTCGTTACTTGCAAGATTAACAAAAAGTTCCCCGTTCTCCAATTCGGCATTTATATGGTCGGTCAAGGTTTTCTTCCAAAACTCATATAGGTTTTTCTTGCGACCTATCTTTAAATTGGTCCCCATTTCCAGTCGATAGGGCTGTACCAGATCCAAAGGCTTCAACACACCGTACAGTCCGGAAAGTATGCGCAGGGTGTCCTGCAAATCATCCAGTTTATTTTCCGGTATGGAATAGGCATCCAGCCCCTGATAGACATCCCCATTAAAGGCATACATTGCAGGTCTGGCATTTTCGGCGGTAAAAGGAACCGTAAATTTTTGGTTGCGCTCCCAGTTCAATTGCGCCAATTTATCTGAAATATCCATTAAACTGGACAATGCCTTGGGCTTTTTCTTCACTAATACTTTGTTCAGTTTTTGTGCTTCTTCTAAAAAAAGAGGTCGGGAATACCTGGAGCTTGGCAGTTGGCTCTCAAAATTCAGCGACTTAGCAGGAGAAATGACAATTTTCATTTAGCAATTATTTTAGGTAAAGTAAAAATAAAAAGGTTTTGGGGCAATACCTATTTTGACCTAAAAAGAGTTCCAATAGTTGTATTGGAAAAAACTATTCTAATGGTCGCTCTTACTATAATTTTGCCATTTTTCAATACAATCGGACATATCTTTCGGAATTTCAGAATCGAATTGCATTTGTTTCCCCGTAACCGGATGCACAAATCCCAGGGTTTTAGCATGCAATGCCTGTCTGGGAAGAATTTTAAAGGCATTTTCAACAAACTGTTTGTACTTGGTAAATGTAGTTCCTTTTAAGATCCTATCTCCACCATAACGCTCATCATTAAAAAGGGTATGCCCAATATGTTTCATATGTACCCTTATCTGGTGTGTTCTTCCTGTTTCCAATTTACAGGAAACCAAAGTAACATACCCCAAACGCTCCAAAACCTTATAATGGGTCACGGCATCTTTGCCTTCGTTTCCTTCTGGAAATACGGACATCTGGAGTCTGTTTTTTGGGTTTCTTCCTATATGGCCTTCCACGGTTCCTTGATCTTCTTCAACATTGCCCCAAACCAATGCAATGTATTCACGTTCCGAGGTTTTATCAAAAAATTGTTTGGCCAAATGGGTCATGGCCATCTCCGTCTTGGCAATAACGAGCAATCCAGAGGTATCCTTATCTATGCGGTGTACCAAACCTGGCCGTTCATTGCTATTACTTGGTAGATTATCAAAATGGTAGATCAAGGCATTGATCAACGTTCCCGAATAATTACCATGACCTGGATGCACCACCATTCCCGCCGGTTTGTTTACGACCAAAAGTACATCGTCCTCATAAACAATATCCAAGGGAATAGCTTCGGGAACCAATAGATATTCATGAGGTGGATGTTCAAATAATACCTTTACCTCATCTTCGGCCTTTACCTTATAATTGGATTTTACAATGGTATCGTTAACCCATACATGACCGTCCTTTGCCGCTTTCTGGATTTTGTTACGCGTGGCATTTTCAACAAAATTCATTAAAAATTTATCTACCCGCAACGGTTCCTGCCCTTTGGAAGCTTTAAAACGGTAGTGTTCAAAAAGTTCGTTTTCTTCCGGTTCCCGATTTTTTTGAGAAGACATATTTATTCGGAATCGGCTTTAATGATCGCTCTCTCGGGAATATTCCCATTACCACAAATTAATTCTATTTTTGAAGTCTTGGGCAATTTGTCTCCCGGCTTAATGTATTTCCCCTTATACTTTAATTGATAGACCATATCCTTTCCTAATTCATCCACATAAGTAACGCGCCGCACATCAAGTCCTACCGCTTTGAGCATAGATGAGGCATTGCGTTTGGTTACCTGGATTATTTTAGGAACGGTAACTTTTTTATAGCCAGAAGGGTTTACCGTAAAATATATTTTTCTATTGGTCTTTACTTTAGAGCCGGCCAATGGATTTTGCTCAATGATGGAAAACCTGGGATAGTCGGGATCATAATTGGCAGAATCCAAAACTTCATAACGCAAACCGGCATCCTCGATAGTTTTACGCATTTCCATAACGGACAATTTAGAGAAATCCGGTACTTCTACAAATTCACCGTGATTGGTACTTTGTTTCAACCATTTCAGAACACCAAAGACCAAGACAATGAAAACTATCAGGGCCAAACCTATTTGGATCAAAAAAGTCCTGCTTCTTAAAAAGTTAATGAAATTGCGCATCGTTACGTTTTAACGGACAAATATATGAAATGCCATTTTATCGGGTAATCCCGTTCAATAATTCTTATCCCTAAAAAGATATGGTAAAATAGACCGCTCAATAACGGGAATCCCTTTTTTCTTTGAACGGAATACCACATCTTTGTAGGAACAAGGTTGTTGTATATACGATGAAAAAACGAATAGCGATTATCATGGGGGGGTACTCTAGCGAGTACAAGATATCACTAAAGAGCGGAAATGTTGTCTACCGGTATTTGGATCATGATAAATTTGATCTATATCGCATCCATATTTTTAAAGATAAATGGGTATATGTAGATGACCTTGAAAAGGAGCATACGGTTGACCGCCATGATTTTTCCATCGTTTTAAGAGGAACTAAAATCTCTTTTGATTGTGTATTCAACGCTATTCATGGTTCTCCCGGTGAGGATGGTCTAATGCAATCCTATTTTGAATTATTGGAAGTTCCCCAAACTTCATGTGGATTTTATCAGGCCGCACTTACTTTTAACAAAAGGGACCTTTTAAGCGTTTTAAGACCATATGGTATTAAATCGGCTCCGTCCTATTATCTGAACAAGGGCGACGAAATAAATGAAGATGCCATTATTGAAAACGTAAAACTGCCTTGTTTTGTAAAAGCGAATAAATCCGGAAGCAGTTATGGCATTACCAAGGTCTATAAAAAAGAAGAATTGAAAAAAGCCATAGAAGTGGCCTATAAGGAGGATGATGAAATTATTATAGAAGGGTTTTTGGATGGTATCGAAGTTTCTGTAGGCGTAATCAAGTATAAGGGAAAAATCAAGGTATTGCCCATTACGGAGATCGTTACGGAAAATGATTTCTTTGACTACGAAGCCAAATATGAAGGAAAGTCCCGGGAGATTACCCCGGCCAGAATATCCCAAAAACAGGAAGATAACGTTATAGGGGTTGCAAAAAAAATGTATGCTCTTCTAAAAATGAAAGGTTTTACCAGAAGTGAATTTATTTTCTTGGGGAACGAGCCCTATCTGTTAGAAATGAATACCACACCAGGATTGACTACGGAAAGTATTCTGCCCCAGCAAGCACAGAAGGCCGGGATATCTTTAAACGAACTTTTTGAAAATGCCATAAATGAAGTTTTACCTTAAATTACCTATCTTACAATTGATTATCATACAACTATGAGACGTGCAATTTTCCCCGGTTCTTTTGACCCATTAACGTTGGGCCATCATGATATTATTTTAAGAGGTATTACGTTGTTCGATGAACTGGTCATCGCCATCGGAAAAAATGCCGAAAAAAAATACATGTTTTCTTTAGAACAACGTATGCGGTTCATTACCGATGCATTTAAAGGCGAATCAAAGATCAAAGTATTGACCTATGAGGGCCTAACAGTGGATTTTTGCAAAAAAATAGAGGCTAGTTTTATTCTCAGGGGACTAAGAAATCCGGCGGATTTTGAATTTGAAAAAGCCATTGCCCATACCAATCGCAGTTTGTCCGAAATCGAAACCGTCTTTTTATTGACTTCCTCGGGCAAATCCTTTATAAGTTCCTCTA
Organism: Maribacter spongiae; assembly: GCF_047345125.1. Classification (NCBI taxonomy): domain Bacteria; kingdom Pseudomonadati; phylum Bacteroidota; class Flavobacteriia; order Flavobacteriales; family Flavobacteriaceae; genus Maribacter; species Maribacter spongiae. Next base: position 53,215 of record NZ_JBLFEQ010000012.1, read on the forward strand.
TTGTACGGGACGTCATTAGAAATGGGGGGGACTACAAAGGTCTGGTTCCGGATTCCGTTAGAATTATTTAAAAAATTCTCTTTACTTTATCTCACGGTACTCCAACAGTACTTTTAACATTTATTTTATGGCAAAGGGTACATACGGATTAAAGATGGGAAACTATGAACCTGTGTTCCGTAAAGAATAAAATAAGGACATACGACGTTTTTATAACAAATAACCCTTTAGAGTTTAATTCAACATATTTTGATTATTTCAAATTTACAAATCCACGTAATACAACAATATTTGGAACATTCACAACAAAGATAGATGCAAGTTAGATAATCTTCATATTTTAGTAGGAAATTACAACAAATGTTAAAAGACCCCCAAATTTTTTCAACATCATATCTCATAAAGCAGCTCCCTACTTGCGCTATCTTTATAGATAAAAAGTTTAAAATAATACATGCATCGGATAAATGGATAAATACATTTAGCCAACACAAAATAGATGTATACGGCAAAAGTCTTTTTAGAATATTCCCCGATCTCGATAAAAAATGGAAAGTAGTTATAGAAGATTGTTTTAAAGGCCAGCCCAAGCCCTTGGGACTGCAAAAAGCGCTAGAGGAACACAACAATGAAAGATGGTATGAATGGACAGGGACCCCCTGGTTCGATACGGATGAAAACGTTATTGGATCCATTATTCAAATAAACGATGTTACGGATCAAATAAAAACCGAAATAAAACTAAAAAAAACAGAGACGCTTTTAAATCATCAATCGGAAATATCAAAAATAGGATGCTGGGAATATGATGTGATCCACAATAAGCTAAAATGGTGTAGTATGATCAATACTATACATGAGGTAGGGCATGATTATGAACCCACTGTAGAAACAGCCATGCAATTTTATAAAGAAGGTCATAGTAGAAATGCCATTTCCATGGCTTTTTATGAAGCTGTGGACAAAGGGGTCCCATGGAACTTAAAGCTACAGATAATCACGGCCAAGGGTAATGAAAAATGGGTTATAGTCGCTGGAAAACCTATTTACGAAAAAGGGAAAATGATCAGTATTCTAGGAACTTTTCAAGATGTTCATGAACAAATGGCAGCGGACATAAAGACCAAGGAGAATGAAAAACTGCTAAAAACCCTCATAGACAATCTACCCCTAAACGTATACATAAAAGACAGCGAATCCAAAAAAATACTGGCAAACAAATCCGAATGCGATTATTTGGGGATAAATGATTCCAATAAAATCTTGGGCAAAAGTGACTTTGACCTATATCCTCATGAATTTGCTATAATATCAAGAGAAGAAGATTTAAAGGTAATGGAAACCTTAGAACCTATTCTGGGCAAAGAAACTGTAATTACTAAAAAAGATGGTACAGAAACCACATTTTTAACTTCTAAAATCCCCCTTGTAGATTCAGAAGGGACCGCCAATGGACTTGTGGGCATAAGTCTAGATATTACCAATCTGAAACAAAAAGAAAGGGAATTAAGAAATTTAATCAACGTTACATCATTACAGAATAAAAAACTCATAAATTTCGCACATATAGTATCACACAACCTAAGATCTCATACAGCAAATTTCTCGATGTTATTGAGCTTTTTGGTCGACGAAAAAAACGAAAAGGAAAAAGCCAAAATAATAGGTATGCTCACCAGCGCTTCCGATGATCTATTGGAAACATTGGACAACCTAAATGAGGTAGTCGCCATTAGCACAAATGCTATTGGAGAAAAAGAGCCCGTTCATTTAAATAAAAAAATCAATTTTGTGCAACGCAACCTCTCCAATCTCCTGATAAAGAGTAGAGCCAAAATAATCAATACTATTACCGATGATGTATACCTTCAAGTAATACCGGAATATTTGGAAAGCATTCTTATGAACTTCCTGACCAATAGTATAAAATATAAACACCCCGATCGAGACCCCATCATAAGACTAAGTACAAAAAGAGAAGATAATTATGTTATATTATATATAGCGGACAACGGATTGGGAATAGATTTGCAAAAATATGGCAACAAGCTTTTTGGCATGTACAAGACCTTTCACACTCATGGAGATGCCAGGGGTATGGGACTCTATATTACCAAAAATCAAGTAGAAGCCATGGATGGGAAAATAAAAGTAGAAAGTGAAGTTGGGAAGGGGTCTAGATTTAAGATTTATTTTAATGAAAAAAATTAACTTAATAGGCATTGTGGACGATGATCCAATTACGGTTTTTGGGATACGAAAAATGCTAAGCCTTTCAATAAACTGTAAAACCATCGAATCGTATGCCAATGGCAAATTGGCCTTTGATAGCATTGTCCAAAAAATCAAAGATAGCAAACCGATACCCGAGATTATCTTCTTGGATATTAATATGCCCATTATGGACGGTTGGCAGTTCCTTGATGAATTTATAGCACTTCCAATTGAGCAAAAAGTGCGGATAAATATTGTCACCTCTTCTATTGATCCACGGGATAAACAGAATTGGGAGTCTTATAGGGACAGAACGCATCATACGATTACTTTCAACCACAAACCCATCAAAAAAACGGATATAGAACAAATTACCAAAGTAGCGTAATTGGTTTTATTCCAAATAATTACCAAATAGCCCCTATACCTGGTGAAGTTCGGGTCTTGCTTCCCGTAAAAGGGGCAAAATGGGTCTTCCACAATTTATGGTTCCAGTCTAGGAATACTCGGTTTCAAGAAATTTTTTATTTATTTTTATCCTTGATTTTTTTAAACCGAAGTGGTTCAATATATGAGACCTTTACTCCTGTTAATTTTAATTCTGTTGATTTCATGTGAAAAGAAGACAGCGGAAGCAGAAATTGACTTTCCGACCCCTTTTGAAACTTCAAAAGGTAAACATACGGCCAATTATACCGAGACCATTGAGTTCTATATGCAACTCGCCAAGGAATTCCCTGAAATTAACATACAAACGATCGGAGAAACGGACAGTGGAAAACCGTTACATATAGTGACCTATAATATTGAAGGCAATTTTAATTTTAAAAAAATAGGAACGGATAAGACCATTGTTTTAATCAATAATGGTATCCATCCAGGTGAAAGTGATGGTATAGATGCCACTATGCTCATGTATAGGGATTTGGCCAGTGGAAAAATTACCGCCCCAAAAAAGACTGTCCTTGTTACCATTCCAATATACAATATAGGTGGGGCACTTAACAGAAATTCTACTTCGAGGGCAAATCAAAATGGCCCCAAATCTTATGGGTTTAGGGGAAATGCCCGTAATTTTGACCTTAATCGGGATTTCATTAAAAACGACACCAAAAATGCGAAGACCTTTTCCCAAATCTATCATTTGACCAATCCCGATATTTTTATTGACAACCATGTAAGCAACGGTGCCGATTATCAATATACATTGACCCATTTATTTACCCAACACGATAAGCTTGGTGGAGATTTGGGCAGATATTTATATGAAACCCTAATGCCCGCATTACAGGATTCCCTGGCCAATAACAATTGGGATATTACACCCTATGTAAATGTTTTTAATCAACCTCCAGAAGTAGGATTTGACCAATTTATGGACCATCCCAGATACTCTACGGGCTACACCACATTATGGAATACATTTGGGTTAATGGTAGAAACACACATGCTCAAACCCTATAAAAAACGAGTGGAAGGCACCTATGAACTCATGAAGAAGGTTATGGCCATTGCCGAACTGGAAGGTGCCACGATCAAAACCTTACGAAAGAAAGCGTTTAAGAGGCATGAAGACTGGAAATATTACCCCACTTCATGGAAAATAGATACCACCAGAGCATCCATACTCAACTTTAAAGGATTTCGAGCGGATACCGTTACCAGTAAGGTTACAGGTTTACCAAGGTTAAAATACGATAAGGACAAACCTTTTACCGAAGAAGTAACGTATTATGATCATTACATTCCTTCGGATTCTGTTAAAATCCCCAAAGCCTATATTATCAAAAAGCCCTGGTCCAAGGTAATAGAACTATTGGAACTGAACAATATTCGTTATAAAATCATAAAGAAAGACACGCTTATTCCGGTAGAATCCTATAAAATAAAGGATTTTGACACCAGTAAAAATGCATACGAAGGCCATTATGTACATTCCAACACAACCGTGGATAGGAATCAAAAAGAAATGATTTTTAATCCAGAAGATATTTTGGTGCCAACCGATCAGGCCGGGTTTAGATATATTATGGAAACTTTAGAACCACAGGCTATGGATTCTTTCTTCAACTGGAATTTTTTTGATTCCATCCTGCAGCAAAAAGAGGGTTTTTCTCCCTATGTTTTTGAGGATACCGCCCTAAGGCTTTTAGAAAACGATAGTTTGCTCAAACACGAATTTCTGAAAAAAAAGAAAGATGAGTTACAGTTTTCCAAAAATTGGTATGCACAACTGGATTGGCTCTATAAAAAATCGGCACATTATGAAACGGCCCATTTACAGTATCCTATTTATCGGATTGCCAAATAATAACGATTCCTAAGCCCAATTTTAATCTCCCTCGAATAAAATTTTGATATTGGCATAAGAATTCTGTAGTGCTTTTTGGATTTTTTTGGGACCTTTCCATCTTGCCTTAACAATGCCCTCCTTTTTTTCAGGTTTTAGTTTACCCTCAAATTCGGTTTTCATAGCATACCAATGCACTTGTTTTAACGTATAGATATCGCTATTGACAATAACGTGATAGGTCGTTCTTAAAAAATTTTCGATCCGCAGGTCTTTCACTCCCGTTTCCTCCATAACTTCCCTTATGGCGCAATCCTCTATAGATTCCCCTTTATCCAATTTACCTTTTGGCAAATCCCATTTATCATTTCTATAAATAAAAAGTACCTTCCCCTCAGCATTGGTCACAACACCACCTGCCGCCACTACTAGAGGTATTTCCTGAGTGAATTTTTTTAATATCTCCTCATGGTTGGGATGATATATGTACGCTTCTAAAAGTTTCTTCTTCCTCAAGGATCGTATCGCGGTCCGTATCGCATCTTTATTGAGCAAGAAATACTCGCCATTAGCCGTTTCCGAAACTTTATTTGTTAAGATCAGGGGCAACTCATTAACAAAAACTTTATACATTTGCGTCATGGTTTTAGACAAGCATACAGCTAAAAAAACAGCGGAGCTTCTGCTGCAAATTAATGCAATAAAATTGAAACCGGAAAATCCTTTTACTTGGGCTTCCGGATGGAAATCGCCCATATATTGCGACAATAGAATCCTTCTCTCCTATCCCATAATCCGGAACTTTGTAAAAGATGAAATGGCAAAGCAAGTTGAAACGCTCTATGGGAAACCGGATGTAATAGCCGGGGTAGCGACAGGTGCTATCGGGATGGGCGCTTTAGTAGCGGATGCCCTGGGCCTTCCTTTTATTTATGTGAGGCCCCAACCAAAATCGCATGGCCGTAAAAACCAGATCGAGGGCCATTTGGAAGCCGATCAAAATGTTGTGGTAATCGAGGATTTGATAAGTACAGGTATGAGCAGTCTCAATGCGGTGGAAGCCTTAAGGTCCGGGAATGCAAATATTAAAGGTATGTTGGCTATATTTACTTATGGTTTTGAAATTTCAAAATCCAATTTTGAAGAAAAAAATATTGAACTGCACACCTTGAGCAATTATGAATTTCTCATAGAACAGGCGTTGGAAACCGGCTATATAAAAGAGGATCAATCCATGACCTTAACAGCATGGAAAAAAAATCCGTCCCAATGGCAACAATAGAATTATGTTTATAGAAACACCCGCTACAAGCGTGTCCAAAAACGGACAGGAAACTTTCGATTTTTTAATCGATTTGGCCAACTTTGAAAAGCTAATGCCAGAAAACATAGCTAAATTCGAGGTACTTGATGCGGACAAGTTTCTTTTCGCATTAAAGGGAATGCCGGAAATTGTTCTGGAACGCAAAGAACAGGTTCCAAATAGTAAATTGGTATTGGGAGCCGTAAATGACAAATTACCCTTTACCCTTACCGCAGATATTTCCGAGATGAATGAAAATACCAGCAAAGTCGTTTTGAGCTTTCAAGGGGAATTTAATGCCATGATGGCCATGATGGTCAAAACGCCCATTGCCAATTTCATGAATACATTGTCACAAAATCTCGGGAAGCTTTAATACAGCAATTTCACTTCTTTAAAATTGAATTCTAGCCGTTCATCATTTTCCAAGTGTATTTTTAACATGCCGTTCTGTGTAATCCCCTGAATTATACCGGTAAAAAAAGAGCCGTCGGGCTTTTGGAAAGTAGAAGGCATATCTTTCCTGAACATTTCTTTTTGATAGCGTTCATATAAGGATTTCCATTGATGAACATCAACTTGGGAGAGTGATTCCTTTAGCATACTCAAAATTAACTCCAATAACTCTTCTTTATTTACTTCCATACCCAACTGAAGTTTTATCGAGGATGCGTTCAGCCCTTTTGAAAAGACAGTTTGGTTTACATTAAGTCCAATTCCGATAATGGTTGATTTTATTTCCTGTCCAGAAATCAGATTTTCAATAAGAATACCACAAATTTTAGAAGCACCTGACAGAATGTCGTTGGGCCATTTTATCGAAAGTCTTGGCACTCCTACCGCAGCCAAGGCATCATAGATTGCCAATGACACACAAACATTAATGAGAAATTGATGTTGTGGCCCAATGCCATTAAAAAACTTCAAAACACTGAAAGTTAGGTTCTTACCCGGTTCAGACGACCAAGATGCATTGATTTGTCCCCTGCCTTTCGTCTGATTATCGGTCAACACCACTGTAAAATCCCCGAGTTCATCATGACCCAATAATCCCTTCAAATAACTATTTGTAGATTCCGTGGCATCAAGTTTGATTAACTGCATATATCCAAGCTTTTGGCAATCTTTAATCTATTGTTAAAAACTAGACCTAAAAGAACAAAAAAATAATAACTTTGTAGAAACTAAAATTTTTGAATGCAGAAAAGGAAAGCTAGTGCAGATGAGCTGATTGCATTAATTTTACAGGGAATAGAAGAAGTAAAAGGGCAACATATAAATTTACTCGACCTAAGGGAAATCGAAAATACCGTTTGTGACTACTTTATAATTTGTAATGGTACTTCCAATACACATGTGAGTGCCATTGTAGGATCTATCCAAAAAACAGTTAGCAAGGCAATTAAAGATAAGCCATGGCATGTTGAAGGTGAAGACAATGCCGAATGGGTTTTAATGGACTATGTGAACGTAGTAGTACACGTATTCCAAAAACAAACCCGGGAATTCTATGATATTGAAGGGCTATGGGGAGATGCAAAGTTTACGACTATAGAAAGTAGCATAAATCAATTAAAAAACTAAAATGGCAAAAGACAATAATTCAAATCCTAAAAAACCAAGGTTTAGTTCATGGTGGATATACGGGTTGATAGCGGTATTACTCATCGGCTTTCAACTTTTCAACAGTGAGGATTTGGCAAGTACCGATAAGACTACTACCTCAGATCTACAGGACTACTTGCGCAATGGGGATATCGAAAAAATATTGATTATCACCAACACCAATCAGGCCAAAGTTTTCCTTACGGACGAAGCACTGGCCAAAGATGTCCATAAAGAAGTTACGGACAGGTCCATTCTTCCTTCAACGGGCAGTGTACCCCAATATATTTTGGATTACGGGGACCTACAGATTTTTCAAAATGAAATCACCGAAATAAAAAAAGAGAATAATCTGGACACCATTGTGGAGTTCGATAAGGAATCGACCGCAATTTTCGATTTCCTCTTATCCTTACTCCCATTTGTCCTAATTATAGGAATATGGATTTATTTGATGCGGAGAATGTCCGGTGGCGGCGGTGGCGGTGCCGGAGGTCAGATTTTCAATATAGGAAAATCCAAGGCCAAACTTTTTGATGAAAAAACGGACACCAGAACTTCTTTTAAAGATGTTGCAGGACTAGAGGGCGCCAAAGAAGAAGTGGAGGAAATCGTGGAATTCCTGAAAAATCCGGACAAATATACATCCTTAGGAGGTAAAATTCCTAAAGGTGCCCTATTGGTGGGCCCTCCGGGAACAGGTAAAACCCTATTGGCCAAAGCAGTTGCCGGTGAGGCCAAAGTACCTTTCTTTTCACTTTCAGGATCGGATTTTGTTGAAATGTTCGTAGGTGTAGGTGCATCCAGGGTGAGGGATCTTTTTAAACAGGCCAAGGATAAATCACCAGCCATTATATTTATTGATGAGATAGATGCCATAGGCCGTGCCCGGGGCAAAAACAATTTTACGGGTTCCAATGACGAACGTGAAAATACCCTGAACCAGTTATTGACCGAAATGGACGGTTTTGGCACCAATACCAATGTTATTGTACTAGCGGCCACGAACCGGGCCGATGTTCTGGACAAAGCTCTGATGAGAGCAGGTAGATTTGATCGTCAGATCTATGTTGATCTTCCGGATATTCGGGAGCGAAAGGAAATATTTGAAGTACACCTAAGACCTATCAAAACCTCCGAAACCTTGGATCTGGATTTCTTGGCAAGGCAAACACCCGGATTTTCAGGAGCGGATATTGCCAATGTCTGTAACGAAGCTGCCCTGATCGCCGCTCGTAAAGAGCAAAAGGCGGTAAACAAACAGGACTTTCTGGATGCGGTAGATCGGATAGTAGGTGGTTTGGAGAAAAAGAACAAAATAATCACCCCGGGAGAAAAAGAGACCATTGCCTACCACGAAGCCGGCCACGCCACGGTGAGTTGGATGCTGGAACATGCTGCGCCCTTGGTCAAAGTAACCATCGTCCCTAGGGGGCAATCATTAGGTGCCGCATGGTACCTTCCGGAAGAACGTCTTATTGTAAGACCCGAACAAATGTTGGACGAAATGTGCGCTACCATGGGTGGTAGGGCAGCGGAAAAAGTGATTTTTGATAAAATATCTACAGGTGCGTTGAGCGATTTGGAAAAAGTCACGAAACAGGCACGGGCCATGGTCACCATTTACGGTTTAAATGACGAAATAGGCAACCTTACCTATTACGATTCTTCAGGTCAGGATTCTTATGGTTTTTCAAAACCCTATAGTGAGGAAACCGCCAGAAAAATAGACGAGGAAATTTCCAAAATTATCGAGGCGCAATACCAACGTGCAATTCAGGTACTCATGGATAACAAGGACAAACTTACAGTTTTGGCAGAACGCCTATTGGAGAAAGAAGTTATCTTTAAAGAGGATTTGGAAAAAATCTTTGGAAAAAGACCTTTTGAAAAAGATTTTTTGGAAGAGAAACAAAAGGGAGAGGAGACTAAAACGGCAGCTACTGTAGATGATGGGGAGAAAGAGGTAACGGAGAAATAATTGAGCGATTTCTACGTTGTGATTTTTGATGAACGGATATAACAACAGTATTTTTAATAATTAATGGGGCTTTTAAACTTATTATTTGGTGGCGGGAAAAAGAAAGTTTCAAAAGAAACCGTAGAGACCCGAGGCCAACATATGCCCGATTTAAATATCCCGGTGGACGAAAAGTTTACCATTCATTTTAAAAAAAATGGCGGGAAATTCCTTTATTGCATCTCCCAAGAAGAGATTTCAAAGACCCTTAGGAATATTATTGAAGAAAATAATTGGGAGGACCAACCTTTCTTTGCAATGGATGAGCGGCTTGTTCAAAAATTCAATGAAGAAAATATTTCTTTTACGGACCGGGTCAAAGAAAGTGAAGTCTTCTTTACGACCTGTGAGCATTTGGTGGCCCAAAATGGGAGTATCCTAGTATGCTCCAATCAACTTAATGAAAGAAAAATAAATGAACTGCCAAGTAACGTAGTGGTCTATGCGACCACAAGCCAATTGGTAGAGTCCATAGGTGAAGGGTTAAAGACCATCAAGAAAAAGTATGGCCCAAAAATCCCTGCCAATATTACCACCCTAAAACATTTTAAAGCAACAAAAGAAAATTCCGATGATTTCCTGACTTACGGAAGTAGCACCAAAAATCTTTATCTTTTACTTCTGGAAGATTTATAATATGAAGGAAATTTTACGCAGGGCATTGACTGGAGCGGTTTATATTATTCTGTTATTATCCGCTGTTTTTTTGAGTTCGGACGCTTTTGATTTTTTATTCATGGCCTTTGGCTTGGCCTGTCTATATGAATATAAGCGTTTGGTAGCATTAAAAGGATACTACATTTTTGTGGCTTACCTGGCATTATGGTGGGTATTTATCTATTTGGTAAAAGACCAAAGAATCATTAATATCTTAATGCTCATTACCATTATCGTGGACATTGCATTGCTTTTATACCTCTTTTCAAAAAAAGATAGGTTTTTTAATAAACTTCAAAAATTTTTGATCGGTCTTTTCTATATTGGCGGGGGTTGTATTTTCCTTACCATGATTCCCTATAAAAATGATGCTTTTGCCAAACTGTTGATTATGGGCATCTTTATTTTGATTTGGGTCAACGATTCATTTGCTTATTTGGTGGGCAAAAGTATGGGCAGGACGAAATTGTTTCCTTCGGTTTCCCCAAAAAAAACTATTGAAGGAACCTTTGGAGGTTTTATCTTTGCCTTAGGAGCGGCTTATGTTATGGGAACCCAAGAACAAATAATAACCCCATGGCAATGGATGGTCTTAGCCACAGTAATAGTAATTATGGGAAGTTTGGGAGATTTAGTGGAATCCAAATTTAAGAGGAGTGCAGGAGTAAAGGACAGTGGAGCCATATTGCCGGGCCATGGCGGTATGTTGGACAGGTTGGACAGTTTAGTCTTTGCGGCTCCTTTTGCTTATCTAACGTTAAACATTTTTAGTTATGTTTCATAGGGAAGGTCAGACCATTATTTTGACTACTTTTTTTATCGTGGGCGTTGGCATATTGGCCGCCCATTTTTTTATAGATATTAATTGGTTAAAACTGGTTGTTCAGATAACCTCTATCGTCCTACTTATTACCGTATTGCAATTCTTTAGAAACCCTAAAAGAAACCCGATCAAGAGTTTTGATGAAATATTGTCCCCGGTAGATGGCAAAGTAGTGGTCATAGAGGAAGTTGAAGAACATGAATATTTTAAGGGCAAAAGAAAACAGGTATCTATATTCATGTCTCCCATAAATGTGCATGTGACCCGATACCCGGCAAGTGGAAAGGTCAAATACTCCAAATACCATCCAGGAAAATATCTTGTGGCCTGGCACCCAAAATCCAGTGAAGAAAATGAACGGACTACCGTGGTCATTGGAACACCCAAATTTGGGGATATTCTATACAGACAGATAGCAGGTGCAATGGCAAGGCGTATTGTAAATTACGCCGAACAGGGTGAGAGCGTACAACAAGGTGACGATGCCGGATTTATTAAATTTGGTTCACGCGTAGACCTTTTCCTTCCTTTGGATTGTGAAATAAACGTGCAATTAAATCAAAAGGTAAAAGGTGCACAGACCTGTATCGCTACTTATATAGACCCCAATGAAAAAGAAGAAGCTGTATATTGATTTTCAACAAGCGGTTGATTTTGCAAACAACTACAAACACCCCATCCCTGCCGATATATTGCTCAAACTTTATGCCTATTATAAAATAGCCAATAAAAATTACAGTAATCCAGGTAGTAAGACCCCGTTAATTAACGCTTTTAAGGCCAATGCCTTAATTCAGGCACAGGACATAAGTACGGAGCAGGCCATGAAAAAATATATAAAGTTGGTAAAGACGGAACTAAAAGGGCCATGATATTATATTTCCTATATTCCTATGGTTCTTAAGGTCTCTATAAATAATCCGTTAATTAATTTAAGGAAACCTTCTAGAACATCTTCCTTATAAATAAATGCGTACAAGTCCAGGGTTCCCTAACCAATCCCATTAAAACACAGATTAAACTAAAAAAAGCACGGCTCGTGAACTTGGTCGTATTCACCCCAAGCTTACCAAACTCTTTTCCAATGTTTCTATTTTAGCTTCGGCATCAGCAGCTTTTTTACGCTCTATATCCACTACTTGTTGCGGTGCATTGCTCACGAACCGCTCATTGGACAATTTCTTTTGAACCGATTTCAAAAACCCTTTGGTATATGCCAATTCCTCGTTTATCTTTTCTATTTCCGCCTTAACATCAATAGCACCCGCAATCGGAATAAAATACTCGTTGCTCTTTACCCTAAAACTTAAAGTTCCGTCCATAGCGATATCGGTAGACTTAATTCCCGAAATATTTCCCAGTTTAACAATCAAGGCATCCATTCGGTCCGGTTTATCTTCAGGGTTCAATTCGAACAATTCCAACACCTCTTTATTCGGGATATTCTTTTCCTTTCTAATGTTCCGTATTCCCGAAACTATTTCTGTTGCAAAATCAAAGTCCGAAATCAATGTAGCATCGGATTTTCCCATTTTGGGCCAAGTCGCAACACATAAAGCTTCTTCCGTAGTCCTATTGGCTATATGTTGCCAAATTTCTTCGGTTAAAAAGGGCATGAACGGATGTAACAGCTTCAGATTTTGTTCGAACAGGTAAATTACTTTGGCCAATGTCCCCTCATCGATCGGCTTTTGATATGAAGGTTTAACAATTTCCAATAGCCAAGAACAGAAATCGTCCCAAACCAATTTATAAATTGCCATCAAAGCGTCCGAAATACGATATTTACTATAGTGATCTTCTATTTCCGCCAAAGTCCGATCGAACTTCGCGGCGTACCATTCCAAGCCTATCTTAGCGGCTTCAGGCTGTTCTATTTTGGCCGTTTCCCACCCTTTTATCAAGCGAAAAGCATTCCATATTTTATTGGCAAAATTTTTGCCCTGCTGACAAAGGGCTTCGTCGAACATTAAATCGTTTCCAGCAGCGGAACTCAATAACAGTCCTACACGAACCGCATCCGCCCCATAATTTTCGATCAGTTTTAGGGCATCCGGAGAATTGCCCAAGGATTTGGACATCTTGCGCCGCTGCTTGTCCCGGACCAACCCTGTTAAGTATACATTTTCATAAGGTCTTTCTCCCTTAAACTCATAACCGGCAATGATCATCCTGGCCACCCAAAAAAATAGAATATCCGGCCCCGTTACCAGATCATTGGTGGGGTAATAGTAATTGACCTCTTCATTGTTCGGTTCCATAATACCCCCAAACACACTTATAGGCCATAACCACGAGGAAAACCAGGTATCCAACACATCGGAATCTTGGTTTAAATCCTCAAAACCAAGATTTGGATCTTGAGATTTGGACCTTGCCTTTTCCAAAGCCTTTTCAGGTGATTCGGCCACCACAAAATCATCCTTTCCCTCTCCATAATAAAAGGCCGGGATTTGCTGCCCCCACCACAATTGTCTTGATATATTCCAATCCCGGATGTTTTCCATCCAATGACGATAGGTATTTTCAAACTTTTTGGGGAACAATTTAATATCGCCCGTATTCAAAACAGCATCCAAGGCAGGTTTGGCCAGATTTTCCATCTTTAAAAACCACTGATCGGAAAGTCTGGGCTCAATGACCGCTTTGGTACGTTCAGAAGTACCTACCTTATTGATATGTTGTTCTGTTTTTACCAAATGCCCTTTTTCGTCCAGTTCTTTGGCAATCTCCTTTCTGACCGCAAATCTATCTTTACCTTTATAATGCAGACCGTATGAGTTTAAAGATGCATCCGCATTGAAAATATCAACGACCTCCAAATTATGTTTATCCCCAAGATTTTTATCGTTCTCGTCATGGGCGGGTGTCACCTTTAAACACCCCGTACCAAATTCAATATCTACGTATTCATCTTCAATAATCGGAATAACCCTTCCACAAATAGGTACAATTGCCTTTTTACCCCGTAAATGGATATACCTTTCATCATTGGGGTTTATACAAATAGCGGTATCTCCCAATATAGTTTCTGGCCTGGTGGTGGCGATCGTTACTTTTTCATCCGAACCTTCTATCCCATAAGCCAGATGATATAATAATCCTTGGCGTTCTTCATAATTCACTTCCTCATCGGAAAGGGTCGTTTTTGCCTCGGGATCCCAATTCACCATTCGAAAACCCCTGTATATCAGCCCTTTTTCATATAAATCCACGAAAACCTTGATAACAGAAGCGGACATATCGTCATCCATGGTAAATTTAGTTCGCTCCCAATCGCACGAACACCCCAGTTTTTTCAACTGTTCCAAAATTACACCGCCATATTCATCCGTCCATGCCCATGCATGCTTCAAGAACTCCTCACGGGTCAAATCAGATTTGGAAATACCTTTCTGTTTCAATTTATCCACGACCTTGGCCTCCGTTGCTATGGACGCATGGTCCATGCCCGGTACCCAACACGCATTTTTTCCCTGTAGTCTGGCTTTTCGTATAAGTACATCCTGAATGGTATTATTGAGCATATGCCCCATATGCAATACACCCGTAACATTAGGTGGAGGTATAACAATGGTGTACGGTTCCCTATCGTCCGGTTTGGAATGAAAAAACCTATTTTTCATCCAATAGTCATACCAATGCTCCTCTATGCGGTTTGGCTCGTACTTTGATGGAATTTCCATATTTGGCCCAGTTTTTGAATTATAATCTTTTGAGCTAAAAAACAAAGCTGAAAGGATATGTTAAATTATCAATTTCAGCCTCTTTTAACCCAAAATGAAATACGAAACAAAAATAAGTAACGTTAGAGTATAACAAAAGGATTTTGAGATTGATCTGAAAAGATTTAATTTTGAAATTCACCCTAAACTGAATATGATGAAAAAAATAGTACTTGTATTATTTATCGGTCTCCTTGGATATGGTGTCTCTGCACAGGATACGGCAGCGAAAATCGAATTCAAGACAGAGACTGTAGATTATGGTGAAATAACCAAGGGTGCGGATGGTGTCCGTGTTTTTGAATTTACCAACACTGGCAATGCTCCTTTAATTATTAGTAAGGTAAGTTCCAGTTGTGGATGTACCATCCCCAAAAAACCGGAGGATCCCATTATGCCTGGAAAAACAGGTAAAATCCAGGTAAAATATGATACAAATAGAGTTGGGCCCATTAGAAAGGCCATCACGGTTATATCCAATGCGGATACGCCTACGAAAGTATTGAAAATTAAAGGTGCGGTCAGAGGAACTGGAACCGGAACCAAATAAAATTATTTATAGTTGTTGCAAAGGCCCGATTAATCGGGCCTTTTTTTATTTGAACAAATCTTTTAAGATAAAACTAAAGAGCAAATCCCTATTATATCGTTCTACGAGTACTTTAACTCTTTTACCTTCCTTTTTGCTATTTAGCATATGCATGATTTCCTGAAGTTTATATCTGTGGATCCTTTTTCCATCGACCGCCAATATCACATCTCCTTCCCGCAATCCCGAAGAATGGGCCGGACTCCCTACTCTTATGGCCGAAACCACTATTTCGGGAACGAGGCTGAGTCTGGTGGCACCTTCTAGAATAATTTGGACATCCCCGTACAACCTCCCTTCTTTGGACACTACTGTATTGGGGCTTTCAATCTGCTCCGAAATATAGCGCATTCCCGCATGTTGCAAATCAATACCACTAACATTGTATTGAAAAGGTTTCTTAAAATTGGTATTTTTCTTTAATGTGATTTTCCCATGGGGATAATCGAATATAATGTTGAATCGTTTTAATACTTCACCCCCCAAACTTCCATTTCTATTGCCTAAATCCTTAATAGTATTAAACGTTAACATATCGGGGAATGCCGTTTTTGCATCATCCAGGATAAAATCCCCGATCCTAAGTTTATTTATTTTAGTACGTCTTCCATAAATATCCCCTGCGAGGCCCTTCCCCAAAAAGTCTTCATAATTTTTTTGTGGCAATCTGATCTGTTCGTTCTCAAAAAGCCAAATAGCATCACTGCTTCCGGTATCCAAAAGCATTTTTACTTTAATTTCCGAATTGTCCTTTAACGCAATATTCGCATCCATATAGGCTTTTCTTCCCGCTATGGAGATTGGTAGGGTCCGGGCCTTTTTACTCGGCCTTCGATCATACGTATCGGGATCAAAAAATTTCATTGTTTTGTTGGCATAGTTAATATCTACCACAAAATCCTTAAACAGATCATAACCGATTATACCGTGTATGGGAACCCCTAGACTGGGAGAGAAATTGATTTCGGTATCCATGACCACATATAGCTTTTGGGAAAAATTCCGAACATTCCCCAATTTAAAATAGTTGCCCAGAGAACTTAAAGCACTTATAGGTTCTCCCTTTCCTAGACCATGAATGGTAATTTCCGAAACGTTTTTCAACTGAATGGAGTCCTGATTCGCCAAATTAAAAAGTATAGGGGTACTTACTCCCGAATCCATCACAAAAGATAAAGTGGTACCGTTAACTTCCAACGGTATCACAATAAGATTATTGATCAATTCAAACTTGACCTTCTCATATTTTTGCCCCTTACGAAGCTTATACCGTTGGGCATAACCCCATTGGGAAAAGCCGAGTACCAGAAATACGATCAGGACAAAACAACGTGATTTTTTCATCAGAATTGGCTGCAAAAGGTTTACCTATTTCAAGTTACGACTTTTTTTGGTTCATCGCCATCTTTTAACATTGCGTTGCACAAAGCAAATAAAAGCTCCTACTTATTGTATGATCGGTAAGGATTTACCACTTTTGTGAAAAATAACATCTACATGCCGTCTGTATCCGTAAAAGGGCGTTCCATGCCCCAGTCCCCTATAAGAAAATTGGTTCCCTATGCAGAAAATGCAAAGAAAAAAGGAGTCAATGTCATTCATTTGAATATTGGACAACCAGATATTAAAACTCCCCAAGTAGCACTTGATGCCGTAAAGAACAATACGCTTAACGTACTGGAATATAGCAGAACGGAAGGTTCGGAAGCATATAGGAAAAAAATAGCGGGTTATTATGCCAAGCATGGTATTATGGTCTCGGCCAATGATATTATTGTTACCACGGGTGGTTCCGAGGCATTGTCATTTGCCTTAGGCACTATTGCGGATGCAGGGGATGAAATTATAATTCCAGAACCCTTTTATGCCAATTACAATGGTTTTGCCATTGCCAATGGGGTAAAAGTAGTGCCGGTAGTTTCCAAATTGGATCATAATTTTGCCCTGCCTCCCATAGAAGATTTTGAAAAATTAATTTCACCGGACACAAAGGCTATCTTAATCTGTAACCCTGGAAATCCAACGGGGTATCTTTACAGCAAAGAAGAAATTCAAAAACTGGCCGTTATCGTTAAAAAGCATAACCTCTTTTTAATTGCCGATGAAGTATATAGGGAATTTGTTTATGACGATAAGGAACACTATTCCGTTTTACGGGAAGAAGGCCTCGACGAATATGCCATTATTATTGATTCCGTTTCCAAGAGATATAGTATGTGCGGGGCGCGAATAGGGTTTTTGGTGTCCAAGAACAAAGAAGTGATCGAAACGACCCTTAAATTTGGGCAAGCACGACTTTCTCCCCCTACCTATGCACAAATAGCAAGCGAAGCGGCATTGGACACCCCTCAAAGTTATTTTGACGAGGTGAAAACGGAATATGTAGCTCGCCGGGATTTACTGATAACCGAACTTCAAAAAATCGAAGGGGTAAAAGTAGCCAGGCCCCAGGGCGCATTTTACTGCATTGCCGAACTTCCCATTGAAAATGCCGATGATTTTGCACAATGGCTCTTAGAGGATTTTAGGGTAAACAACGAAACGGTCATGGTAGCACCGGCGGGAGGGTTCTATGCAACAAAAGGCCTGGGCAGGAACCAGATCAGGATTGCCTATGTATTGGATCGGGAAAGCTTAAAAAAAGCGGTTCACATTCTTTCTGAAGCCCTAAAAAGTTATATCGGCTGATGCAGGTCAAAGAAAATTTTTCGCTAAAGAAACACAACACTTTTGGCATTGATGCCAAGGCTAGGTTTTTTGCCGAAATCCAATCGGTTTCCGAGCTTAAGGAATTGCTCGCACAGCCAGATTATCCAAATAAATTTATTCTTGGAGGCGGCAGCAATATGCTCATCACAAAAGATATTGATGCATTGGTCATCTATGTAAACCTAAAAGGAATAACCATAGTATCCCAAGACGAAAACGAAGTTACCATAAAGGCCATGGCCGGTGAAAATTGGCACCAATTTGTTTTATGGACATTGGATAGAGATTACGGAGGTCTGGAAAACATGTCCCTTATTCCCGGAAATACGGGTACGGCACCCATTCAAAACATAGGTGCTTATGGCTCCGAATTGAAAGACTGTTTTCTGAGTTGTGAAACTATACACAGAGCTACACAAAATAAGGTTGTCTTCTTAAAAAAGGACTGTAAGTTCGGATATAGGGACTCTTATTTTAAGAATGAAGGCAAGGACCAATATGTAATTACCTCGATAACCCTTAAACTAACAAGAAAAGACCATACGTTAAATATGGGCTATGGAACAATAAAGGACGAACTTCAAAAAAATAATATTGCGGAACCTACCATTAGGGATATATCCAATGCGGTAATAGCCATTCGGAACAGTAAGTTACCAAATCCAAATGAAATTGGGAACAGTGGGAGCTTTTTCAAAAACCCCGTAGTTTCAAGAGCAGTTTTTGAAAAATTCATAAAAGAAAACCCCAAAGCGCCATATTATGGAATTTCAGATTCCGAATATAAAATTCCGGCAGGATGGTTAATAGAGCAATGCGGTTTTAAAGGGAAGCGGTACGGGGATGTAGGAATCCATAAAAAGCAAGCTTTGGTCCTGATCAATCATGGCAATGCCTCGGGAAAGGAAATATTTGATCTGGCCAAAAAAATAATTCATGAAGTTTATACTAAATTCGGCATTTCCATAATTCCAGAAGTAAATATCATAAAATAACCCCCGTAAAAATGTTACGAGGGTTATATCAAACCAAACTAACCAAACAATAAGTGATAATTACCAACTGACACTTATACTATTATTTTATAGAAAACAGCTCCTTAACAATCAATTTTATAAATTAGCGTTTAAAGGATATACGGCACATCATGACCCTTTGGACGTTTATGTCATCAATAATCAGGTTCCATTACTTTTTATGAGCACACTACTGGAAAAGCATATAGTTGAACTACTTCAAGAACGCAATGAAAAGGCCATTTCATTACTATATGACAATTATGCCCACACTTTATTGGGTGTGGCGAACAAAGTGGTAAGGAACGAGGAACTTGCTCAAGATGTACTTCAGGAAAGCTTTGTAAAAATTTGGAAAAAGGCCGATTCTTATGATCCTTCAAAGGCCAAATTGTTCACTTGGTTGTTCAGGATTACCCGTAATACGGCCATCGACAAACTCAGAAGTGTCCATACCAAATCGGACAAAGAAATCCAAATGGACGTTTCTGACGTATATAATGTAGGCGTAGAAAGCATTAGGCCGGAATTTCTGGATGTTCAGGAAAACCTGGATAAGATCGAGGATAAATACCAAATAGTCCTGGAAGCATTGTTTTTTCAAGGTATGACCCAACAGGAAGCCAGTGAGGAATTGGATATTCCATTAGGGACTATTAAATCCAGATTGAAGATTGGGCTACGGGAATTAAGAAAAATATACGGTCCTGCAATGATTACGCTGATTTTAAATTTTTTGTGATGAAGGAAAAAATAAAAATCTTTTTAGATTCCGATCTATTGGAAAAATACCTTTTGGGGAGTACTTCGGAAATGGAGACCTTACAAGTTGAACGCTACATTGCCATGTATCCGGAGGTCAGGAAAACCTATAACGAATTACAGGAAAATCTGGAGGCTTTTGCAAAACTTCATGCCATAAGGACCCCGGATGGATTAAAGGATAAGATATTGGCAAGGATCCGCTTGGAAAGAAGTGGGCGCAAAAAATTCTTCAGATATGCGATCGCGGCCAGCTTTATGGCTATAATGTGTGCAGGTGCATCCTATTTCTTCTGGAATCAAAACCAGAACCTGCAAGAAGAGAACACAATGGTCAGCAACAAAATAAAATTGTTGGAAGCGGATATGAAGCAGCAATTGGAGGATGTTAGAAACCAATTTATCGTTCTGAACAATCCACAGACCAAAAAATATAGTGTTAATGGCAACAGAAAGGCAAAAGAGCTTAAGGCGGTAGCTTATATAAACCCGGTCAAAAAGTTATCTTATATCAATGTAAGCAGATTACCCCATCTTCCGGAGGACCAATGCTTTCAGATGTGGGCCGAAGTAAACGGAGAAATGATAAATTTAGGAATTATTGAAGAAGCTACGGACAGTCAAAATCTTTTGGCATTACCTTACGCCAAAAATGCGGTAGGTTATATCACTATAGAGCCTAAAGGAGGAAACCAAAATCCAACGATAGATAATATTGTAGCGAACATCTCTTACTAAAAATAGCAATATAAAGTAATCATAAAGCTCCTTTTCTAGGGGCTTTATTTTTATATCTTTGTTTAAAATTCACCCATGAAACTTATATTTCTCACGATTGGACTTTTAAGCTTGGCCTTTGCCGGTATTGCTATAAAGATTTGGGCTAAAAAAGACGGTAAATTTGCCGGGACCTGTGCTAGTCAGAGTCCATTTTTGAATAAAGATGGGGAACCGTGCGGAATGTGCGGTAAACTTCCCAGTGAACAGGATTGTAGAAAGGATATGGTTCCGGACAACAATTAATATACCCATTTGCTATTTCAATACAATTGGCAAAAACTTTTTTTTGGATAGAACCGAGGACATAACAGATATTATAGGCAAGGCCAGACAAGGCAATCAAATAGCTTTTAGTCGTTTATTGGATACCTTTTGGAACGATGTTTACGGCTTTCAGTTAAAACGGACCGAGAATGAGAACGACGCCGAAGACATCACCATACAAACCTTCTCGAAAGCCTTTGACAAAATAAGCACTTATAATGACTCCTATGTTTTCAAAACATGGCTTATCTCCATCTCCAAAAATATCCACATCGACTTGGTCAGAAAAAGAAAAAGGAATCTTTTGAACCCTGACAACAATCCTGATGAGATTAGAAAAGTTCTGGACAATACTCTTTCCATGGAAGATCAATTGATCCAAGAACAAAACCTGGCCAATTTGTTAAGGGATATTAAAAAATTAAAGCCCCATTACCAGGAAGTGATCAATCTGCGTTATTTTAATGAGTTGAGTTATGCCGATATCGCAACAAAACTTAACGAACCCGTCAACAACATCAAGGTAAAGCTCTTAAGGGCCAAAAAACTATTGGCGGAAGTGATAAAAAACAAACCGTGAACATTATCGGTTTTCAGTACCAAAAACTATTTTTCATCCATTACCGCTGCTGACTTAAATCGTATATTTGTATAAAAATCAGACATGTCCGTAGCAGTAAAGGAAAATGTTACTCCACCAAAGGGAAAACCAAAATGGCTTAGGGTAAAATTGCCTACCGGAAAAAAATACACACAATTGCGTGGCCTAGTCGAAAAATACGACCTCCACACCATTTGTACTAGTGGCAGTTGCCCGAATATGGGAGAATGTTGGGGAGAAGGAACGGCTACATTTATGATTCTGGGAAATATTTGCACCCGTTCCTGTGGTTTTTGTGGGGTAAAAACGGGAAGGCCGGAAAACGTTGATTGGGCAGAACCGGAAAAAGTAGCAAGGTCCATTAAAATCATGAACATAAAACATGCGGTCATTACTTCTGTTGATAGGGATGACCTAAAGGATATGGGTTCTATTATATGGGCAGAGACCGTTAATGCGGTAAGAAGAATGAACCCCACCACAACTTTGGAGACTTTGATTCCTGATTTTCAAGGAATTGAAAGGCATTTAGATCGAATCATAAAAGTTTCTCCAGAGGTAGTTTCCCATAATATGGAAACCGTAAAAAGATTGACCAGAGAAGTACGTATACAGGCAAAATACGAACGCAGCCTTCAGGTATTGAAATATCTCAAAGAAAACGGGGTCAACAGGACCAAGTCTGGAATAATGTTAGGATTGGGAGAATTGGAGGAAGAAGTTATTGAGACCATGACAGACTTAAAAAAGGTAAATGTTGATGTTGTAACCATTGGACAGTATCTCCAACCTTCCAAAAAGCATTTACCGGTAAAAGAATTTATCACCCCGGAACAATTCGGAAAATATGAGGAAATTGGATTGAAGATGGGTTTCAGGCATGTGGAGAGTGGCGCTCTGGTAAGGTCATCCTACAAAGCCCATAAGCACATTCAATAAATATTGCTTTTTATCAAGTAGTGATATTCTCTTGAAATCGACCCAAAATTCTATTTCCCCTATTTCTATATACGATTCAAATGTTTCAATGAATTTTTAAGGTATGCAAGAAATCAGAATTGGTATAAACGGTTTTGGCAGAATTGGAAGAACCTTATTTAGATTGCTCCATACACATCCCCGTATAAAAGTAGTTGCAATAAATGATCTGGCAGATTCAAGGACATTGTCCCATTTGTTGAAATATGACAGTATGCATGGCATATTCCCTGCCGATGTCTCCTTTAAGGAGAATTACATTACCGTATCCGAAGAAGAAATACATCTAACCAACAAACCACATCCCAAGGAATTGGATTGGAATGTACAAGAAGTAGATGTTGTAGTAGAATGTACCGGAAAGTTCAAAACCAGGGCCGATCTGGATCTTCACCTTAAAAATGGAGCAAAAAAGGTAATCTTATCGGTTCCCCCTCTAGAAGAGGACATAAAAATAATCGTGTACGGAATCAATGAACATACGCTGCAAAAAGGAGACAATATCATTTCCAATGCCTCCTGTACCACCAACAATGCCGCTCCAATGATAAAGGTCATAAACGACCTATGCGGCATTGAACAGGCCTATATCACCACCGTCCACTCCTATACTAGCGATCAAAGCCTTCATGATCAGCCGCATAGAGATTTAAGAAGAGCACGCGCCGCTTCACAATCCATAGTCCCCACCACCACGGGAGCGGCAAAGGCCCTGACCCGTATTTTTCCCGAATTGGCCAATGTAATTGGCGGTTGCGGAATTCGGGTCCCAGTACCTAACGGATCCCTTACGGACATCACTTTCAATGTAAAAAAGAATACCAGTATTCAAGAAATTAATGATACTTTTGAGAAAGTTTCCCAAAAAGAACTAAAAAACATACTTTTTTATACGAAAGATCCTATAGTATCTATAGATATAAACAATAGTTATCATTCTTGTACGTTTGATTCTCAGATGACCTCCGTTATTGGTAAAATGGTAAAAATCATAGGATGGTACGATAATGAAACCGGTTATAGTAGTAGAATTATCGATTTAATAAATTTCATAAACAACCAAGGTTATATTTGATATTTTCAACAACAAATAAAATCCTTAAGAATTTACATTTTCCGCTGTTGCTTTTAGCCATGGCCTTCTCCTCTTTTGCCCAAGATTCTGTTCCCGTAAAGGATATAGCACCTTATTTTGATGAAGCCAGAAAGCTTCGCAACCAAAACAAGATAGCGTTGGCCATGGAGCAATTGGACAAAGCGGCGAAAGAGGCGGAAAAGAACGAAGACGTAAAGGCGTTAATAGACAGTTATCATGAATTGGCCATACTATACTTAAAACTGGACAAGGAAGGCGACACCCAATTTTATTGGGATCGGGCCAGTGTACTCCTAAAAGACATTGCATATCCTTATGGCGATGCCGTCCACAAGTATATCGAAGCCATACTTCTGTATAGGAGTGAGCAAAACTACCAGTCCTTATTTATGTTGAACGAGGCAAAACAACTAAATAACGATAGAAATTTCATCAATAATATACTACTTGCCGAAGCTAATGTTTATTTGAGTCTGGAAAAATATGACAGTGCGGCCAAAAACCTAAATTCCCTGGTCGTAAATACAGATGTCTACGAATCGAGCTATCTGTCCACAAAAGCCTATCTAGGTCTTGCCGAATTAAATTATATAACGGAAAATTACAGTGAGAGTGCCAAGAATGCGGAATATGCCCTAGAATTGGCAAATAACAACCGTTTCCCCAAAGAGGTACAGCAGTCCAATCAATTATTATCCGATGTCTATGAAAAACTGGGGCTGTATGACAAGGCCCTGGCAAATACCAAAAACCTTAAAAGCATTAACGATTCTATTTTTAATATTGAAAAATTAAAGACCGAAGCGAAGACGGCGGTCAAAACACTTGACGATTTTAAAACCGAGGAAATCAAACGATTGGAAAAGAAAAATGAAGAACTTACCGAATCACAAAACAGATCGGAACTTACCGCCATTTTAACCTCGGCCTTTCTCATCATAATTACACTTTTGGCCGGTTCACTTTATAGGAACAACCAGATAAAATTAAAGACGAATGATCTGTTGCAGACGAAGAACAAGGAACTACAGATTGCACGTGACGGTGCCGTACAGGCCATGGAGGCAAAAACCAATTTCCTTTCTACCGTTAGTCATGAACTAAGGACCCCGCTCTATGCCGTAACAGGGCTCACACATCTACTTTTGGAGGAAAACCCCGAAGAACACCAAATGGAACACCTGAAAGCTTTAAAATTTTCAGGGGACTATTTGCTCAATTTCATTAATGACATTCTTCATATCAATAAAATAGATGCCAACAAATTGGAGCCTCTAAATATGGAGTTCAATCTTAAAAAGGTTCTTAATGAAGTTATTGACTCCTTAAATCAAAGTGCCAAAGCAAATAATACCATTATTTCCCTAGAATATGATCAGGATATCCCGAGCCACTTAATGAGCGACCCCCTAAAGCTTTCACAAGTATTTATGAACCTTATTGGCAATGCCATTAAATTTACTAAAAACGGGGAGGTCACCGTAATCGTCAAATTACGCAATAAAATAGATGAGAACACGACCCTTTATTTTGAAGTAAAAGATAATGGTATTGGCATTTCCAAGGAAAAGCAACAAAGCATTTTTGAAGGTTTTGAACAAGGTTCCATTCAAATTAATAGGGAATACGGTGGTACCGGTCTAGGTTTGACCATCGTGAAAAGCTTATTAGGGCTTTTTGAAAGTAAGATTCAGTTAAAAAGTAATTTGGGCGAAGGAAGTTCTTTCTTTTTTGAGATAGAAATGAAGAGCCTGGACGATATGATGGACGATGATGTTTCCTATGAAACCGCACAACGCGATTATGATTTTAAAGGACTGCATCTATTGATCGTAGAGGATAACAAAATCAATCAGGTAATTACCAAAAAGATGCTGACCAAAAAAGAAATCACCAGCGATATTGCCAGTAATGGCGAAGAAGCCGTTACATTGGCCAAGGAAAATGTTTATGATGCCATTTTAATGGACATTCATATGCCGGGGATCAGTGGAGAGGAAGCTACCATAGAAATACGAAAATTCGACCGGCAAACACCAATTATAGCCCTTACGGCCATTTCCCTGGATGACAGTTTAGAGAGTTTTTATGCCGCAGGTTGCAATGACGTGGTCACAAAACCATTTAAACCCGAAATCTTCTATCAAAAAATAGGGGAAAATATCTTTGACAAAAAAGTCAAGGATACCGCTTCATAAAAATATTCAGTCTTTCTTGTAATGTTTCGGTACCCTTAAACAAAAAAGCGTGTTTAATGGGGATATATACAATATTGTCCAGTTTTGTCCTTAGCCGCATAAAATCCTTTTCAGTGGTAAGGATATGAGCTTTCCCTTTTAAATGATCTATTTCCGTTGCCGTAAAAAAATGGTGATCGGGAAAAGCAATATGTTCAAAAGCGACCTCTTTTTCATTTAGATAGGAAACCAAAGGTTCGGGGGCCGCAATACCCGTGACCAAAGTCACTTGCTTACCCAGGAAATTCGATAGTTTAAGGTTCGTTCGGGAGCCCATTAATCTTTCCCCATATTTCAAATATGCAAACAACACCTCTTGTCCATCGCGGGGATCTAATCGGGTTTTAATGGACAGAGCCTCCTTTTCACTTAAATTGGCCGGGCATTTAGTTACAATGATCAAATTGGCCCTTTTAGCGGCCATTTTACTATCTCTAAGGTTTCCGGTGGGCAAATACTGATCATCAACATAGAGATTTCCATAGGAGGTCAATAAAATGGAAAAGCCCGGTTTTACTTTTCTATGTTGAAAGGCATCATCCAATAAAACAATATCCAGTGCGGAATCACCTTCTAAAATAGAAATACCATTTCGTCTATTTGCATCTACGGCCACGGTTACTTGTGGGAATTTTGAATGAACTTGAAATGGCTCATCTCCCAAGTCCTCTACGGTAGAATTCTTATCGGCCAACACAAACCCTTTCGATTTTCTTTTATATCCCCTGCTTAGGACCGCCAAATTAAATGTGGCATCCAATTCGTTTATAAGCAATTCGATCATAGGGGTCTTCCCCGTACCACCAACACTCAAATTACCAACACAAATAATAGGGATCTTAAAAGGCACTGACCGGAAAATCCCCCAATTATAAAGAACATTGCGGAGATAGACCACAAGGCCATAAAGCAGGGATATTGGAAAAAGAAGTTTTCTTAACAGCAGCACGATCACGAAATTATAATATTTTATCTTTGAACACCTTATATTTTTCAAAAATGACCGTAAACGAAGTTGCCTTAATTTTAGAGAAATTAGCCCCATTGGACTATGCGGAGGATTTTGATAATGTAGGTCTCCTGATTGGGGATAAAAACACCAAAGTCAAAGGAATTTTGGTGACATTGGATACTTTGGAAAATGTTGTAGATGAAGCTATTGAAAAGAACTGCAATCTAATTATAAGCTTTCACCCTATAATTTTTAAGGGTCTCAAAAAAATTACCGGCAAAAATTATGTAGAACGTGTGGTTCTCAAAGCAATCCAGAATAATATCAACATATATAGTATCCATACAGCTTTAGACAATTGTAATGAAGGGGTCAATGCGAAAATTTGTGAAGTCCTGGAATTGACCAATACCAAAATCCTGATACCTCAAAAAGGAACGATTAAAAAACTTACTTTTTACGCTCCGATCGCGGAATCCCAACATTTAAAAGAAAAGCTTTTTGCCGTGGGTGCAGGCAACATGGGCAATTATAGCGAATGCAGTTTTTCTGTAGAAGGTATAGGAAGTTACAAAGCCAGTGAGCTTGCAAATCCTACTCTAGGGGAAAAGGGGATTACGCATAGGGAGGAAGAAGCTTTGATTTCCATGACCTTTCCAAAACACCTGGAACACAAGGTCATTCGAGTTCTTTTACAAAATCATTCTTATGAAGAAGTTGCCTACGAGGTCATTACCTTGGAAAATACCGATCAAAACATTGGAATGGGAAGGATCGGTGAACTAAAAACGGCAATGGGCGAAACGGAGTTTTTAGGCATGCTCAAGAAAAAGATGCACACACCAGTCATTAGGCATTCCGGACTTTTAAAAAAACCGATAAAAAAAGTAGCTGTTTTAGGTGGTAGCGGAGCTTTTTCGATAAGTGCCGCAAAAGCGGCCGGGGCAGATATATTGGTCACCGCCGACCTAAAATACCACCAGTTTTATGAGGCTGAAGGGCAGTTGATCATAGCCGATATCGGACACTTTGAAACTGAGCAGTTTACAAAAAATCTTTTAGTTGAATATCTTATGAAAAAAATTCCTAATTTTGCAATCCGTTTATCGGAAAGTATAACAAATCCCATCAAGTATTTTTAAATATGGCAAAAAAAGAAGAATCGTCCGTTGAAGCTAAATTAAGGGCCTTATATGACCTGCAATTAATTGATTCTAGGGTAGATGAGATACGCAATGTTCGTGGAGAATTACCCTTGGAGGTCGAAGATTTGGAAGATGATGTTCTTGGGCTTAAGACGAGAATGGATAAATTAAAGACCGATTTGGAAACTATTAATTTTGAAATCGGTGCTAAGAAAAACCTGATCGAAGAAGCCAAGGCCTTAATTAAAAAATATACTGAACAACAGAAAAATGTTCGCAATAGTAGGGAGTTCAACTCTATTAGCAAGGAACTGGAATTTCAAGAACTTGAAATCCAGTTGGCGGAAAAGAACATAAAGGAATTTAAGGCCCAAATAGATCAGAAAAAAGAGGTAATAGCCGAAACCAAAGAACGCTTGGGAGAACGCGAGACCCATCTAAAGCATAAAAAGGGCGAATTGAACGCCATCCTCGCAGAGACCGAAAAGGAAGAAAAAGCATTATTGCAAGAATCCGAAAAATATCAAGATAAAATAGAGGAAAGATTGGTAAAGGCCTATGCACGCATTCGTGGAAATGTAAAAAATGGTCTAGCGGTCGTACCTATTGAAAGAGGTGCTTCAGGAGGTTCTTTCTTTACCATTCCACCTCAAGTTCAGGTAGAAATCGCTTCAAGAAAAAAGATTATCACCGATGAACACAGTGGTAGGATTTTGGTAGATCCCACTTTAGCGGAGGAAGAGCAGGAAAAAATGCAAAAAATGTTCGCAAAACTATAAGATGAATATTTTTTATAAGCTCGAAGCCACCTAAAAAGGTGGCTTCTTTCATTTAAAGCCCTTTATATTTCAAGTTTTTGAGTAGTATACATTATCTCTTATATCGTTATAATGGACAAGAACTAAATTCCAGTAACTGTTGTACGGAGAAGAGGATCTTGTTCCAAAAGTGATAATATCCGTTGTTCAACTTCAATACTATCCCATTTTTGCACAATATCCGGTATTTGCATCACCTGTTGCATAATTTTTTCCTGGGCATCTCCCAAAGCCAGTGCTTCTGAATAAGACCTGTCCGAAAAAGTCACCCTTGAATATGCCGGAATCCATTTATGCGGATATTTTGCCGCAAAATGTTTTTCGATCTTCTTCTGCAATAAAAATCTAGTATCCGCCGTCTTACTGCTCATCTCTATAAAATTCCGATAACTCAATTCCGCAATAGCATCAACATTAGGTTTTCGTTCCTTTTGATATTCTTGAAAAATAGTTTCCCAATCGTCCCCGTGCTTTTTTATAATGCGATTTAACTCAAATATGTCTTCAAAACCGGCATTCATTCCCTGCCCGTAAAAAGGGACAATGGCATGTGCGGAATCACCCACCAACGCCACTTTGTCCCAATAGGTCCATGGGTAGCATTTCATAGTGACCATCGCACTGGTAGGGTTTTTAAAAAAGTCATCGGTCAAATTCTCTATTTCCTTACTAACATTGGGAAAATGTGTTTTAAAAAAACTACTTGCCTCTTTTTTCGTTTTAATGTTCCCAAAAGAAACTTCTCCTTCAAACGGCATAAACAAGGTACATGTAAAGCTACCGTCCAAATTAGGCATGGCAATCAACATAAACTTACCGCGAGGCCAAATATGAAAGGAATGCTTATCCAATTTATGTGTCCCGTCAGGGTTGGGGGGAATGGACAGCTCCTTATATCCTACGTCTATAAAATTTTGTGAATAATCAAACCTACTGCGTCTTTGCATTTTATGCCGAACCCTTGAAAAGGCACCATCGCACCCAAAAACCATATCGTATTGATACTCCTTCCATGCGCTTTTTTCCGTTTCACCGGTATATATCTTGGCTTCCGGCAAGTTAATATCCCATACTTTTTCCTCAAATTGAAAATTCACACCCGCCTTTTCGGCCAAATCTATCATTCTTTTGTTAAGTACTCCTCTGGAAATGGACCAAATGGCCTCGCCCTCTTTGCCATACTTTTGATAGTATTGCTCCTCCCCTATTATATGCATTGCCCTTTTATCCAAAGGAATGGCAATTTTCTTTATTTCATCTTCTAAATCTACGGCTCTCAGAGCTTTCCAACCCCTATTGCTCATCGCCAAATTAATGCTTCTACCCGAAAACTCTATATTTCTAATATCCGGTCTCCTATCAAAAACAGTAATGGAATGTCCTAATTTTTTGAGATAAATAGCCAATAATGAACCTACAAGCCCTGAACCGATTATGGCTATGTTTTTAGAAGATCGAATCATAAATCCAGAATTACCTAAACGATTTTTAAAACTTAAAAATAAGTCTTTGTATTTAAACGCTTTCGGATATATCCAAAAATTACGTTTACAAAATAATTTATAAATCCATTACACCGGAAAGCGTCAAAACAAGCCTATAAAATTATCCGGATTGCACATAATCATTCCCCTATATTTTATCTTTTTTGCCGTGTTTTCATATTGAGACCATCCATATAGATTCAAAAAATAATGGCTTTTTTTGCCGAGCCAATCAAATCATAACCAACTCATTTATAGCACTTTTTAAACACCTCGTCGACCATCTACACTATTTCCTTTCAATTTTTTATCTAGCAAAATTTACGCTTTATCGAGTTATTTGTCCGCCATCGACAAAAACAAGATGTTAAACTAATTATACGTTTATCAAGAATTTCTTTGAAGTTTATTTGATATGTGAAATTTAACCTAAACTGTAAATACCAAATCAAGTAAAAATAAAACGGGCAATCATCTATTTGAACCTGTTTTTACATCCCCCCCCCCGATTTAACCCTAAGACCTATGAAAAATTTTACTCTAAAAATCCTTAGTTCAAAGTTCTTATTCTCTTTTGCTTTCATTCTGATGGTGAACGTGGTGGGCGCACAAGTCAAACAACCTTTCTCGGCACGTTATTCACAAGCTGTAAATGGAGATTTTACCATGATCGCCAATAATGTACTTTCTACCACGGCGACGGGCAATGAAAATTCCAATATAAACAATCATGATGTAACGACTGTTTTTGTGGATATCGATTCCGATAGTTCCACATTTAACTCAAGTAGCGCCAACTTGGTGAACCCACAACCATCCAGTTCCTGTCTGCAATTGAACAAGGCCTTTCTATATTGGTCCGGAGCCAATAAAGAATATGATGCTACCACGGGAAATGGGGGTACAGAGCCCAATTGGGATTTTAGAAATGTAAAATTGATGCTCCCAGGTTCTTCTACCTATATAACCGTTACTGCAGATGATGTTATTTATGACGGACGGGCAACGCACTTTGTCAACGATCCTTACACATGTTTTAAAGATATTACGTCCAACGTTCAGGCACTTGCCGACCCATTTGGAAAATTTCAAGTGGCCAACGTCAAAGTTACGGAAGGTGACCTTCAATCCCATATCGGAAATAATACGGGTACCTCCGGCGGATGGCAAATAATCTTTATTTATGAAAGTCCAAGTTTGGAAAGAAGGAATATTACCCTTTTTGACGGTTATGCACAAGTGACCGCTACGGATAATTCCTTTGATATTGATTTTAATGGCTTTCAAACGGTTCCAAACGGTGCGGTCAACGCCAACATTTTAATAGGCTCTACGGAAGGTGACAGAAATATTGCCGGAGATGCTCTGCAAATATTGGATACCAACAATTCATGGACCGGTATTTCTACCATAGAAAGGGAGGAAGACAATTTCTTTAACAGCAAAATCACCCTAAATGGATCCCAATATTTGAACAGAAGTCCGGCAAGTACAAATACCCTCGGTTTTGATGCCGGTATCTTTCAACTAAAAAATGATGCCAACCAATTAATAGATAATAATCAGACATCGGCAAAATTAAGGATGACATCAAATCAGGAAACTTATGGTCTTTATACCCTTGGCCTAAGTATTGAAATTTTTGAACCCAGTTTGGGAGCTTTAAATTTTACAACTTCCACAGGAACAACATCCTTTAATCCGGGAGATACGGTTCCCCTGCAAATCGGTCTTAAAAATGTAGGAAATGATAATGTCAATAATCTAGAAATTACCACGACCTTGCCCGAACAGGTCGACTTTGTAGATACAGACCCATTGCCACCAGGAGTTACGTATGCATATAATAGTAGTACTAAAGAATTGAAATTTTTTGTCCAAGATGGTTACACGGACGTTAATGACCCCCTATATACTATCAATTACAATGTTCTTGTTAAATCAAGTTGTAATTCTTGCAGCGCAGAGACAGGTTTTCAGGCCACGGCTACATTTATCGGTGAGACCAATCCAACACCGGTCACGGTATT
Source organism: Maribacter spongiae (assembly GCF_047345125.1). Classification (NCBI taxonomy): domain Bacteria; kingdom Pseudomonadati; phylum Bacteroidota; class Flavobacteriia; order Flavobacteriales; family Flavobacteriaceae; genus Maribacter; species Maribacter spongiae. The sequence goes on from NZ_JBLFEQ010000012.1 coordinate 85,313, forward strand.
GAGTTCAGGAACCGTGGACACCTGCGGCATCGGCGATCATTTGCCCACGAACATTACCATTATACCCAATATCTCCATAGACAATGCCTCTGCGGATGAAGGTAATGATATGACGTTCACGGTAACATCTTCCCATTTACTGACTTCCGACCTCACTATAAATTTAACCTATAGCGATGTAACAACTATAACGGCAGATTATAATGCGACAATTACAACCATTAACATTCCGGCAAATTCAAATAGTACTACTTTTAGCGTAACCGCTATAGACGACAATTGGCGGGAAAATGACCAAACGTTTCACGCTATCATTTCAACGTCCTCAACTTCCGTTACGCTTTTGAAGGCTATCGGTATCGGTACCATACATGATACGGATACGGCAACGGTCTCAATAGGCAATTATGATTTTTTAGAGGATGCCGGAACAGTACAACTTAGAATTTGGTTAGCGGATACTACTGGTAGTGCTGGTGTAGAGGAGCCCTTTACGGTTGATGTTGCTCTTGCGTTGGAGAGTGCAACTCCCGATAGTGATTATAGCAATTTTGCATCAACAACCGTTTCTTTCTCTGCCAATTCCTTACCCGGCACAGAATTCTTTATTCCATTTGAAATCCTTGATGATGTTGTTACGGAACCTTCTGAACAGGTCGGACATTATTTTTCGGATAATTCAAGTGCTGGTTTAGTAAACCTTGCGGATCCGGGAATGATTAGAATTCATGACAATGATATTGCTACAGTAGCTCTTCAAGATATAACCGTTAATGAGGAAGACGGTACTATTAATTATGCATTTACACTAAATGGTGAAGTACAGGATCCATTTATAATGGACTTTGCCACTGCCGATAATTCAGCGATCCAACCAACGGATTATATTGTTAATTCCGGAACAGTAAACTTTACGGGGACGGATGGGGAGGTCAACACCATCAATATTGATATTGTGGACAATTCAATTATTGAACCTTCCGAAGACTTTATAGTAAATGCCTCATATACAGGCATAGTTCCTTCAGAAATAACCAATGGTTTGGCTCAGAACATTGTTTTTTCAAATAATCCAGGCACCATTACGATAAGCGACGACGATCTTATAGCTGGCACCGGAATTTCATTCAGTGATACGAACATCATCGTAACCGAAGGTATGGATGCCTTTGCAAGGTTCACCGTAACCTTGACAGGGGATATCAGTGAAAATGTGAGCGTGGACTTTATCACCAATGATGGCACCGCCATCGATGGTGACGATATGACGGCACAGTCGGGAACCATAATCTTCACCCCTACCGATAAATCGTTCAACATAGACATCCCTATCTTGAACGATGGAACCATCGAACCTCAAGAAGCTTTTACAGTGGTACTCTCCAATATCCAATCGAATATTGGGATAGGGTTTGTGGATGGAGATTCTACCAATACGGCCAACGGAACCATCAACGATGACGACCTTGGGTCCGGGAACGGTATCTCCTTCGTGAACACCGATGTAGAGGTCACAGAGGGTACGGGCGTGACAGCCGTTTTCGAGGTCACGCTTACGGGAAGCTTCCAGGAGGCATTCGACCTTTCCTTCGAGACAGCCTTCGGTACGGCAGACGGGACCGACCTCGTCGCACGAACGGGCGTTCTGGCATTCGACGGGAACGACGGGGAGACAAGGACGATCACAGTGACCATATTGGACGACGACATCATAGAGCCCACCGAAGGGTATAACATTGACCTTACCGGTACGACCAATCCACTGGTGGCCATCAACACCCCACAGGCCAACGGTTCGATTCTGGACAACGACGGCGGTGCGGGTACGGGAATATCTTTTGACAACGATAATATAACGGTAAACGAGGATGCCGGCACCATCATCTTCAACGTGGTACTTGCCGGAAACGTGGCGGGCGGCTTTACCCTGGACTACGCCACAGGCAACGGCTCCGCCAATGCCCCCGGCGACTATACCGCCAATT